>JAGBXG010000417.1 GCA_017629415.1 Pseudomonadota bacterium
CTCCCAAACGGGGAGAACGCGCCGAAGGCGCGATAGTGGGGCCAGATGAGCGCAGCGAATCAGGTTTCTCCCCAACGGGGAGAACGCGCCGAAGGGCGATAGAGAGGTCTTGATGAGCGCAGCGAATCCGTTTTCTCCCCAACGGGGAGAACGCGCCGAAGGCGCGATAGTGGGGCCAGATGAGCGCAGCGAATCAGGTTTCTCTCCATTTATGGAGAGAACGCCCGAAGGGCGATAGAGAGGTCAAAAAACGATGCGCGCATGGGGGTGAGGTCAAAACCGAAGCTGACGAAGGAGATGCGCAATATGACGAGCAAAAACTAGCGAAGCCGCGTCACAGTATATAAGCCATGTGCTGGAATCTTTGCTTCATAACCGTCTACTGAAAGATCCAATTCCCAGTCCATATCAATGCGGTATTCAATCGGTTTCGCAAATCTTGAAGCAATATTGCGCTGGAATGCAGGCAAATCAGCGTAATAATCAATGGCTTCGGGTACGCCTGTGAGCATCCTAAAACGTGCCTGATTATCTCCATCATGACCCACAATTTCCTGACGCATGTCAATTTCATAACCATAGTGGGCATCATCCAGCCAAGTTTCCAATGTTGTGCGGTCTAATGTTGTTGCACTCAGCACAGGAACGCCTTCAAACGCCACAAACATAAATCCGAATGGCTTCGCTTCATATTTGGCACTCGGCACATAATAGCGAAACTCAACGAGCAAATCGTCCGACAGCTTCCTGAAGTCGGCCACTTCATCGAACATATCATAAACATTCAATGTGGTAGCATAATGGTTGCCATAAGCTCGCCCGTTCACATTAACCGGCTGACCATCCACAGTAACCACGCCCTTTGTCACAGGTTCGTGATACGTCAGCACACCATATTTAAAAACTTTATCGGCAGAATTACCGAAATAAACGTTGCCGGAACCAGGTTTCCAACCTTTCACAGGAATTTCGTAAGCAAAATCCCCCCGTTCAAACGTTCCGGACACATGGAACTGACCATCTGCAAACTTCAGTGCATAATCCCCAAACACAAGCTCCAGCCGATCCGAAGACGCGCTCCAGGCACCTTTTTTGTAATTCTGTGAAATTTCAAACGTTTCAGCTTCAACATCGCCTTCATATCGTTTGACATAACCGCGCACTTTTCCTTCATTTCGGCTGAATGCAAAATTTGAAATTTCAAACTTTAGCCGCACTTCATAAGGCCGCGTATAAATATAAAATTCCCATTTTTGAGTATAACCGCCGGAATCCGACATCAGCGGCAAAATATCCCCCAAAGTAAAAGCTGCAGTACCTTGCGTATAAACGGTCACTGCCGTCTCAGGCAATGCCGACAAATCGACTTGGGGTGCGTCCTGTACACTCGCTGTATCTGCCGACAGCACGGCACTTTTTTGTTCTGCGTTATCAACCGATGTCACTGCCTCAGTCGCCACATTGGATGTGCCACAGCCCATCAAAAATATAACTGCACCTGCCCAAAATATTCGTTTCATCTCACAAACTCCTGAAAATCGTCCATCCCCCAACAAGCTTTTACACCAGTTTATGCTGCAACGCGATTATGCTATAATCTGAAATGGTTTTCTTTCTGCCGTTTTCGGCAATATTGGCTTCACAGATGTTGCTATCTGCAAGACACGCCAAACCGCTTCACTCAAATATAATTTCTGCCGTTCGGCTATGTCGGCCGATGGCCTCCATACGCCTCACAGGCGCCGCTATCGGCGAAAATCGCCGATACGCGCCGCCCCTCCATATATAGACCATGAAACACATCATTTTCTGGCTCATTCTCCTGGCCCTGCTTGCCATGAACCTCCTGGCATTCGGCCACTATATCTGGATGCCCGGCATCGATACTGTCGAATTCACGAATTTCGATATTATCACATGGCTCAATCAGCTCCCCTTGATCTCTTTGGCTGAACCGCAGACCATCATCCAATACTGTGCTTTTCATCTCCAATGGCTGGGACTGCTGGCATTTTGGCCTATACTCCTCATACCAGCCAGACATACCCTGTGCGATTTTCCACTTTGGCAACGCACTCTCAGTGCTTTCCTGCGTGTCGCCTTACTGGCATCCCTCACGCTTGCCATTGTCGATATCGAAAAAACATCCGAAACAAGCCTGGTTTCCATCATTTACGTCGTCGATGTCAGTCCTTCTGTACCCGATGAAATGCTGAATGCAGCCCATGCTGAAATTACCGATGCCCTCAGCAAAAAATCCCCCGAAACCAACATTCAAATCGTCACATTCGCGGACAAACCGCGCATCATGCCCATCCCCAGTGACGGCAAACTCCCGGCTTTCAACCGTCATATCCATGAAAATCAAAATTCGCCAGAAAACGTTCTTGTCCAACCCGATACCGAACAACTCAACAATACCGAACAATCGGACAATGTCACCGATATCGAATCGGCTTTGCGTTTCAGCTATGCCCTATTCCCCGAAAATCATGTCCGTCGCATCGTTCTCTTAGGCGACGGCAACCAAACTCGAGGGGACGTTCTCTCCGAAGCAGCTCGCGCGCGCGCCCAAAATATCCGCATCGATGTCAAACATCTGGCGACATCCCCCGTTCGCGAAATCATGATTAAATCCCTTGATATCCGCGAACGTGACAACCTGCGCGTCGGCCAACCCTTCGAACTTACCCTTCAAATCGAATCGACACACGAAACACAAACACAAATTACCGTTGAAAAAAATCAAATCACAGATCCCAAGCTTTCCCAAACGATCTCCCTTACACCGGGCGACAATTTTATCACACTGACAACAGAAGCCGATGCCCCCGGAAAGCTCGATCTGAAATTTGCTCTTGCCGGCATTTCACCTCAAGACGATCGGTTTTTTGAAAATAATACCCTCATCGATCAGCTCGATATCCTCGGAAAACCTAAAATTCTCTACATCGAACAAAATGCCTCCAATGCCAGTTATCTCGAACGTGCATTGGCGGGTTACGGCGAATCTCAAGGTCAAAACTTTGATGTTGAAGTCAGAACCGGCACCGGTTTGCCGACTTCGATGAAGGAAATGCTCAAATATTCTGCCATTATCCTCGGTGATGTGCCCAAAGAAACATCGAACGGACGTATCAACGTCACCTCCCAAAACATGAATCTCATTCAGGACTATGTTCGAAAACAAGGCGGCGGATTCATTGCTTTAGGCGGCGAACAAGCTCTCGGTCCCGGCGGATACGAAAACACACCCATCGAAAAAATCCTCCCCGTCGAATTCAAAAACGAAACACCGCAAAAACAACAGTCTTCAGCCATTGCTCTCGTCATCGACAAATCCGGCTCCATGGGCGAAAATAGAAACCTTGAAATCGCCAAAGAAGCTGCAAAAGCCAGTGTTTCTGCCCTCAATCCTCAAGATCGCGTCGTCGTCATCGGATTTGACGATGCCCCTTACACCGTTGTTCCAGCCACTCGCGCGGTCAATCGATACAGCATCAATGATAAAATCTCACGCATGCAACCAAATGGCGGCACAAATATCAAAGATGCCCTCGAAATGACCTATCTCGAACTGGCTATGGTCTCGGCCAAAACAAAGCATGCCATCCTGCTCACCGACGGACGAAGTCCTTATTCTGGCATCGACGCACTCGTGCGCGAAATGGCAAGAGCCAAAATTACCGTATCAACCATCGCATTAAGCAACGCAGATACAACACTCCTGAGCCGTATTGCAAACCTTGGCAAAGGCCGTGCCTATATCGCCAAAGATGCAAACTCCGTCCCAAGACTTTCTGTCGAAGAAACCAATCGCGTTGCCAATCAAGCCGTTGTCGAAACCCCATTTACCCCCCAGGTCGCCAAATCCCATGACATGATTAAAGGTGTGACATTCCAAACCTTGCTCGGATATGTCGGCACCAAAGCAAAACCCGGTTCACAAACCATTCTGACCGCGCCTGGAGGTGCCCCCGTGCTCGCGCATTGGTCACTCGGTACTGGCAAAACAACGGTCTTTACAAGCGATGCCAAAAACAGATGGGCATCCGGCTGGATCCGACAATCCTCAAGCTTCTCAAAGTTCTGGGCACAAGTCGTCCGTGCCACCATGAAAACAGACGAAGAAACACAATTCGATATGATCGTACACCGCGAAAATGATCGCGTACGCATCATTGTCGATGCCATTTCCGAAAACGATACATTCCTGAACGGACTTGCCATTACAGCTGAAATCACACGGCCAGACGGACAGCCCATGACGCTCACTCTGCCGCAAACAGCCCCAGGGTTTTACGAAAATACTTTTGCATTACCCGCTTACGGCACTTACAGAGCTAAAGCAGAACTCATGCAAAATGGCGAATCTATCGGATTTGCCCAAAATACTTTCTCTTTCCCATACGCCCTCGAGTTTGCACAGCCTGAACCTGATTTTGCCTTGCTCGATGCCGTGGCACAAACCACAAATGGAAAAATTAATCCGGATTTCGATACCACTGCCGATCCCGAAGGCATCAAAATCAAATCCTTTACCCCGATTTGGCATTATTTCCTGTTCGCAGCACTGGCGCTGCTCTTGCTCGATGTTTTCTTCCGACGAGTAAGACTAGCCAAACACTAAACTCCCCTTTTTGCTCGCCAGTTGGCGCACTTTCTTCGTCAACTGCGTTGCTCTGCTCAGTCACGTGCGCCAGCACGCTCCTTCGCTTCGCGCCTTGTTTCCTCGAATTTGCATCCAACTGGCGGCAAAAAGTTTTATGGTCACCAGTTGCCGCACTGTCTTCGGCTGCTGCGTCATTCCAGTCGGTCACGTGCGCTGGCACGCTCCCTCCTTTCATGCCTTGCTTCCTCGAAATCACATCCAAATGGCGGCAAAAAGTTTTATAGTCGCCGTTTGCCGCACTTTCTTCGGCTGCTGCATTGCTCTACTCACGTGCACCAGCATGTTCCTTCGCTTCGCGCCTTGTTTCCTCGAAATTGCATCCAACTGGCGGCAAAAAACAGTTGCAATGACGAAGTGTTAAGTTCACCCAAGGCGGAATGGGATACAGGGTTCCCATTTCGCCCCCAAAACGTCAGCAACCAGTACCCGTCCAACCCACGAAAAACACCCATCTTTGCAGGATTCCAAAGGGGCTCAGCCCCTTTGGTAGGGTCCGGGGCAAAGCCCCGGCGGGGTTTGGGGCGGAGCCCCAAAAGGAAAACTAGTGTTTGGGGCGGAGCCCCAAAAGAAAACTAGTGTTTGGGGCGGAGCCCCAAAAGAACTTTGCATATGCCTAGCTGGCGCTCATCTCAAATGCAGCCCGTATCTTTCAAAAGGCTGTTCATCTTGGGTGTTATAAATGACATAACGCGGCTGCCCTTTAATTTCGCTTTGATGCACGATGGAACCATAAGTTGACCGTACACGATCGCGGCGCACTTCACGATTATCTTCAAGAACATAATAATAATCTTCTTCAAGCGTAATTGTGTTTGTTTGAGAAAACAGCAGCTGATTAGGCGCCAAAATGGGATACCATTTAGCGGGTTCATCCATATTTTCATTGAGTTCCATCAGATGTGGCAATTCATAAGTCAGAATAGCACGCTCATAAACGCCGTTTTCGGCTTGGTTATGCAGCTGTGTCAAGCTTTTGCCATTCACGGACGGCTGCACTCCGTGAAGCTGCACCTGGTCATGCGGTTTAGCAATAACACGGCCAAAAAATGCTCGTCTCCGAATGATATCGTTCTCTAAAACTTCTTCTTCAATAAAGACGAGTTCACCGTAATCCGGTTCATCAAACCAAAAAGCATGTCTGTCGACGAGTATGAGATCACCGCGCATCATGCCAGGCATCATGGTATCATTGCTCATCCAAGTCCGCTGAAAGATAAAATCAGACACGACATAAAAAGCAAAACCAAACGGCAGCCAAAATGTCAGTATGGCCAAACTGAACTGTATCCAAGGTTCAATGGGGCGAACATCGAGCAGTTTGCAGACAAAAGTATGAACAAAACCAATGCCCCAAAAAACGACAATGAGCACGAAAAGGGTCACATACAGCGGCACAGGAAAAAATCCGATTTCCGCAGACAGGCCTGAGATCAGCAGAAGTGACACCGATATGGCAAGATTCATCACAATACCGTGCGAACGCTTCTTGCCTAAAAAAACGGCGGTTCCAGGAGATAGAAAAGCCGTAACAGAGGCAGCAGTCATCAGACCAAGCTGTGCATGGGGATCCATTTCAACAGTGGGTGCTGCATAAAATCCTGCCTCCAACGCATCCCATTCAGCATCCAATGCTGTTTCATGCATTTCGGCATCGTTCACATCATCCGAAAGTAAAGCTTCCGAATGACAATCCTTAAGCATTTCACTGTCATCCTCCCCTTGTTCGTGTACACCCATACCTTGAGACATGGCGGCATCTTGCGGTTCCGCCATGTCTTGAATTTGCGCGGATTCGGTAGAGTGACTCGAACAAGACATCAGAAAAGCGCCTACTTAATGATCTGTCGTTCGATATGTGCCCCAAGGCTTCTCAGTTTTTCGTCCACGCGTTCGTAACCGCGATCGATCTGTCGAACGTTATAAATGGTGGACTGGCCTTCGGCGGTAAGTGCGGCAATGAGTAATGCCATACCAGCACGAACATCGGGAGACTCCAGACGCGTACCCAAAAGTTTGCTTTTACCAACGACAACAACGCGGTGCGGATCACACAGAATAATCTGAGCACCCATAGAAACGAGCGAATCCACAAAGAACATGCGGCCTTCAAACATCTTTTCAAAAAAGATGACAGTACCTTCACACTGTGTGGCAATGGTAATCGCAATACTCATCAGATCGGTCGGGAAAGCCGGCCATGGCGCATCATCAATCTTGGGAATGGCATTGTGCAAATCGGCACGAATCCGCATTTCCTGATTTCCGGGTACGATAATGCCATTGCCGTCCGGAATAATTTTAATGCCGAGCTTTTCGAACACCATACGAATCATGCGCATATCCGTCATGCGGACATTTTCGATACGGATTTCAGAGCCTGTCGCAGCTGCCAAACCAATGTATGAGCCTATTTCCAAGTAATCGGAACCAATCGTATGCTCAGTACCATGCAAACCGCCGGTACCATGTATGGTCAAAGTATTTGAACCAATACCATCGATATGCGCCCCCATTTGGCTCAGCATGCGGCACAATCCTTCCACATGAGGCTCGCAGGCGACATTGCGGAAAACCGTCTTACCTCTGGCAAGCACAGCCGCCATCACGGCATTTTCAGTCGCCGTCACGGAAGGTTCATCGAAAAAAATATCGCTGCCAGTTAAATATTTGGCATTGAGATGATAGGCGCTGCCAATATCGATATCGCTGCCAAGACCTTGAAACGCGAGAAAGTGCGTATCCAGTCTGCGTCGCCCGATGACATCGCCACCCGGAGGCGGAAGATGGACTTCGTGATGTCTGGCAAGCATGGGACCGGCAAAAAGAATGGAAGCACGAACTTTTTTGCAAAGGTCTTCGCTTAAAGAAGTCTTGTTCACACCGGCGCCGCAAAGTCTCACACTGTTATCAGCAAAAAAAGCTGCCTCACCGCCGAGATCGCGAATGATTTCCATCATGACCTCAACGTCTTTGATGCGTGGAACGTTATGTAAAATGACTTCTTCGGAAGTCAAAAGACTGGCCGCCAAAGCGGGAAGCACCTCGTTTTTGTTGCCGCCAGGCGTGAGCGTCCCGCTCAGCTTATGGCCGCCTTCGATGACGAATCTTTCCATGTTCATCCTTCCTGTCGTCTCATGACGATGATGCGTTTTTTATCGATAGCCTCGATCGACAGCGCACTGGCGCGTCTGACAAGAATATAATCGTCGAGGTCCTCGTTTGCGACAATGGCATATTTGCCGCGTTCAAGCAAAGCTGTGGCTACATCGGAAAGCATCATGCAATCGATGTGATGATCGAGCGTCTGAAAATAAAACTTCTTTCGACCGGAAATATCGCTCAAAGCCGCCCCACGATAAGCTAATGCCAAACGCTCTTTCTGATGGGCGGCACTGTCAACAGCTGCCTGCGTTTTGACCGACTCAGCAGCTGGCACAACAGACTTGCTTTCCGCCTTCACTTCACCGCGTTTCAAATCGCGATGCTGCTGCTGTTTTTTTTCATGCTCGGCTTTCTTGGCCTTCTTGGCATCAGCAAGACCGGCTTTTTTTAAAGCATCTAATAAATTGTTTGCCATTTTACTTCCTGAACTTCATGCCGGCAACATCACGTTTGGCAATCATTTCTGAAATCTCATGGCGATCGGTCGTAAACTTGCCTTTCTTGCTGACAGCCATGCCATGAAATTCTTTCGTTGAAATCAGACCAGTAACCGGTTCGACAAAGCCGGTACTCGTGTACAAAACATAATCGCCTGTCACATCTACCGTCATACCCGGCTTAAGATATGGATGATAATAAGGGTGATATCCCGTCACTAAAATCGTCTTATTGCAGCCTTCAGGCGATTGAATCGTCACAAAAAGATTGCGGCATTTGTACGAATGCGTATCCACCTCTTCTTCCGGCTGACCGCGTTTCTTGGCTTTCTTCGGCAAAGTAACTGCCGGACAATCTTCCGAAACCGTCTGAATCACGCCTTTGACACGAATCTCTTTGTTCAAATATTTCTTTTGCTTAAAAACAGCTTCCCAGGTCGTCAAAATACCTTCATCCTGAGAAACAGAAGACTCAATCACAGACGAAAAATCAGGTCTGTCCGGAAAAGCCAGCTCGACTTTGGGAGCAACCTGTGCATGCAGAGTCACCGTCTGCTTTTCTTCTTCACAGCCGGAAAGACCCAACAAAGCACAGCCCAACAAAATACCTGACCCCAAAATATTTTTTTTCAAACAACGCAACATCAGCAATCTCAATCTCATACCAGAAACAGGAACATGCCTAAATTAACATTTCATACCATACCGTATCAAATCGACCAACGACAATTACACAAAACGGCGCAAATACACACCTCACTCGCCCGTTCCTCATCGGCTTATCCCCCATACCTGAGCATGCATGCGGGGCGTTGCGGGGCGGCAGCCCCGCTTCGGGGGTAGGCGCGTATTGCGGCAGGCTATGCCGGCTTTGCGCCGACTTGCATCGGCACTGCAGCCGACATACGCCCGCCGCGCGCGGAGCTATGCCGGTACCCGGCATACGCCGCGCAATAGCGCCGCAGGGGGCCAAAGCCCCCTGCAAAATCATCCTCAAATTTCACATCCTAAAACATGCTTCATAACTTCCTCAAACAATAGCCCGACAAACATGCATTCCATATAAAAAAATGCTATTATAGATGATGGTGTGTTTTTTCGGACTTACATGCAAATTTTTGCTCGAATAAGGAATAAACCATGAACAAACGATTTCTTTTTAGCCTTCTCGGCGCATTGACAGTCCTCGCCGGCTGCTCAGACGATTCGGTTCCAGGCGTGTCTCTCAAAACCCCATGCGAGACAGAAGGCGCCACTTCATGCAGCGCGATTGGCGAACTTCTCGTCTGCACCAACGGCTTTTTTGAACCCCAGGCTTGCGCCGAAAATGAGCGGTGCCGCGTCGAAACTGACGGCGCAACATGCGCAGAAGCCTGCATTCCTGAACAATTCCCAATCAGCTGCAGCGGCGAAGAAGGTATCCGCACATGCGATTCCAACGGATTTGTCAAAGTCGAACCATGCGAAACCGGCAATATTTGCCATGATGCCATGTGTATCGACGAAAGCCGGACAACATGCGACAACACCTATCTCACACAATGCCGCGATGATGAAATCGTCACCGAATGCAAAAACGGATGGGTTGTCAGCCATCTGTGCGAAGAAGGCAAAGTCTGCAATAATGGACTCTGTGTACTCCCAGAATCCTGCGACAGCACCACACATATCCTCAGCTGCGCCGACCAAAACACCATCAGAGCATGCCAGAACGACCTTATCGTCAATATCAAATGCGGCGAAGACAAATTCTGTGACAACGGTGAATGCGTCAAAGATACCGCATGCAATGAAAAAACATTTACACTTGTCTGTACCTCAGAAAATGCCGTAGAAACATGTGTCTATGAACACAAAACCGTGACAAACTGCAATGCCGGTGAAATCTGTGAAAACGGCGTTTGCCAATCCCTCGATGAACCGTGCACCGAAGAAGGCGCCGTGACCTGCGATTCCGCCAACATCACCAAAACATGCAAAGACGGCGTATGGCACAAAAGTTATTGCAATGTCGGCACCGAAGTCTGCATCGACGGTGTCTGCTCCGATAAATCTACCGCCACCGTATGCATCGAAAATTCATACGCCCCAAGATGCGATGTCAACGCCACATTGACTTGCGAATTCGGCTATGTCGTCAAACGCGAATGCACCGCCAACCAACACTGCGATGCCGGTATTTGCTATGACAATATTCAAGAAGGCGATGTCTGCGATGAAACCACATTTGTCCAGCAATGTTTCGACGACGGTTTCGTTGCCGTTTGTGTGAACGGCACGGTCACCAAAGTCACATGCGGAGAACAACGCTGCCAAGCAGGCGCATGCGTGAACAAAGCTTGTAATACCACCACATTCACCCCGGAATGCCGCGGCCATTTTGAAGTCACGGCATGCGTTGATCATGCGGTCACCAAAGTCAACTGCGAACCCAATACACATTGCGTCGATGGCACTTGCATACCCGATGCAAATCCCGGCGATCCCTGCAATCCTGAAACCTTTACAACGACATGTAGTTCTGAGGGCAAAGTTCTGAGCTGCGAAACTCAAGACGGCGTTTCCACCATCGTCGCCACAGAATGCACCGGCAATAAAGCCGTCTGCTTCAATGGCGCATGTGTGGCCTGCAATCCCAACACCTATACCCAAACCTGTACACCGTCAGAATCCTCCACAACAGGTCCTCTCAAAACATCTTGCAATCCAGATGGTACCTTAAACCCTGAACTTTGTCCCATCGGTTCCGTATGTTTGGGAACAGAATGCGCGCAATGCAATCCTGCCACATCCAAACCCGGATGCCTCAATGCAACAACGGCTCAGCTTTGCAAAGCTGACGGCTCATTTGAAAACAAAGCATGCAACGCCGGCGAACAATGCCTCGAAGGCACCGGTTGTACAACTGCCTGTGACAGCAATGGCCAGTGCGCCGCAGACCACTATGTCTGTGTCGCCGGTCTCTGTGTTTTCCAACCAGAATGTACCACCAGCTCTACCCCCATCTGTCACGATGAAAAAAGCCATAAAATCTGCCAGGCTCCCGGTATCTATTCCACACCAACCCCCTGCAAAAGCAACGAAAAATGTGAAAATGGGGTCTGCGTTGGAAACGAATGCGACAGTAATACCTACGGCACCCAATGTGACGGCAAATCCCCAACCACTTGCGTCAACGGCTATATTGTCAAAAATACCGCATGCTCAGGCAATACACCTTACTGCGTTGATGGCACATGCAAAGCCTGTAAACATGGCGAAACTGCCATTCAATGCTCCGGCAACACCGCCATCATCTGCGCCCCCAATCACACACTGACAACACAAGCTTGCGCCAATAACGAAGTCTGCAAGCCCGTCGAAGGTTGCGTCAGCAAATGCCCAGGCTTCACAGGCGACTCATGCAATGCAGACGGCAACCGCGTCTATTGCGCAGACAACGGCAGTACAGCCATCGAAGTCTGCGATTTCACCGAAACATGCATCGCCGGCACTTGCACAGACCGCACAGGTAATGTTTGCAACAGAGAAATCTATCAAAACACCTGCCATGCAACGCCTTATGGCTCTGCACTCGAATACTGCCATCCCACGCTCGGTGTGCAGTTCAGAACTTGCACCACATCCGGGTCATCCACGAACTTCTGCGGCACCATTAACGGCGAAACTGACTGCTTCCAGCGCTGCACTGCTGCCGAGACAAACCCGATATGCGGATACTTCAATCAGGATTTGCTTGAGAACAACTATGCCATGGGGGTTTGCACCGCAGGTACCGATCATACCGGCAATCAAGCTTACGGTTATCTCCCCAAACTTGGGGTCTGCCGCGAATACGGCGACAGCACCATCCTCTATTCCAGTTCATGCTATCACACCGGCTCCACCGTCGAATTCAAAACCTTTGTCTGTGAATCCATGGGACGCGGTACTTGTGATGCCACTTCCGGCGCTTGCACAGGCGCTGTCGAATGCAACGACACAGATACCAGATGCGATGGCCTGACCGCAAAATCCTGCGAATACGATCCCGCACTCCAAAAGAATGTCCTTCTCAGCATGGATTGCAGCAATCTCGGCGATAAAGCTTGCGTCACCTATACCGTCAAAGGAAACAAACGTGCTGTCTGCAAAGGCACAGAAACTTACAACAATGTCACGCCGGCTTACAGCGTCTCTTCATTGGGCACATGCAATGCGGACGGCAAAAATGCCAATATCCTCCACACCCTGCATTACCTTTCGTCCAACCACTTCGGTTTCTACAGCACAGGTTGTGCCGCTGGCTGTGAAACAAAGACAGAAAACGGCATCACATTCTCGTACTGCAAATAATCTGCAGCTCCCCAAAATAACTTTTGTGTACGCACTCACTACGTTGTCAAGGCGTACACAAAGTCACAAGTTCCGATGGCATCTTTGTTAAAGTTTGAACCATAAAAAAAGCCGCTTACGCGGCTTTTTTTATGATTTTCTCATGATTTTTTGCTCTCGTCGGCCCCAAGTATCACGCTTTGTTCCTGATCGTTCTTTGGAACAGCATTAACAAATTTGTTCTTGTAAGTGCCGGCTGGAAGTTCGATCTTTTTCGATAAATCTGGAAGTTCCTTTCGGTAAATCTGGAAGTTCCAGCCATTTCGATAACGTTTGAACCATAAAAAAAAGCCGCTTACGCGGCTTTTTTTTATGGTTTTCTCATGACTTTTTTGACCTCACCGGCCCCAAGGGTCACGCTTTGTTCCTGATCGATCTTTTGCTCAGCATTGACAAATTTAATCTTGTAAGTGCCGGCGGGAAGCTCGATCTTTTTCGGTGTCGTACCATAATCTTTGCCATTGATAATGACATTGCATGGCGGCTTACTGGCAATCTGCATGATGCCAGGAACATTACCAACGGGGGCGGGAGCAGCCTGAGCCACAGGTTCTTCTTTCTTAGGAGCTGGTTTAGCTTCTTCTGTCTTAGCTTTAGATTTCGCCGTTGTTGTCTTTGAAGATGTCGATTTAGGCTTATCTGCTGCAGGCGCAGGCGCAGGAGC
>JAGBXG010000418.1 GCA_017629415.1 Pseudomonadota bacterium
AGCCCCTTGGAACCCACAACATAACACCCCATGTGCCACTGTTAACGGAGTGATGTTTACGTTCTTGCGTCTCATGGGGTTTTAGCTTAGACTATGCTGGATTGTATCTTTTGCATGGTCAATCCTTGATCATCTGTGAGGCATCTTATGAAGTCATTCCGTTTCGCTTCTATTATAATGATATTCACCGCACTTCTCATGGCATCAGCTGTTGCGATGCCGATTCAAGCATTCGCACAGGATGAAGTGCATACTCCTGTCCCCATCTCACTCGATGAACCCGATGATGCTGAAACCAATGCCACAGCAGAAACTTCACGCATCCTCATGCTCGATGACGAAATCAACGACGAAACCGACGATGCGTTCGCTTCCGATGACATAGAAGATGAAACGGATGGCAACGAGGAATACTCCGATGAAAACACGGACGATGAAAACACGGACGATGAAAACACGGACGATGAAACCGAAATAGCCAAAGAAAATACCGACAGCCCCGTCAAAGGACATGGACTCCAACTCGGTATGTCTTTTATCGGTGTCCCGGATTACATCTTCGATGCCTGGTTCGCCGAACACGGCAGCGTCTGGAAAGACGGAGCCGTCAACATGGGCGTTTCCCTCGACTATACCCTCCGATTCGAACGTCCATGCGAAATGAGATTCTCACTCTCATGGGTCAACGCCAAAACCAGCAGCGCATACTGGCTCGATAAAAACTTTGTCGACAGACCCTATCTCGCTGATTACTTCGTCAACAATTACAGCATCATCGCGCTCGAAGTCGCGGCTTATCACATGATCCCCATCATCGATGAAATCGCCTTCTACTATGGCGGCGGTTTCTGGGGCGGCGTCATCCTCGGCGATTCCGAAAACCATGCCATCCGCTCAAGCTGCGCCAATTCTACAGACAACATTCAGGTTTGTCCGTATGAACCCGGCAGCGTGCCTTTGACACAACTCCCCCCCGTCTTCGGCTTCGTCACCGTCACACTCGGCTTCAAATTCACTCTGCTCGATATCATGACCATTCGCGCAGAAGGCGGCTTTAAGGGATATTTCTACGGCCAAGTCGGCCTCGGCGTTGAATTCTAATTCCATTCATGTTTTGCGATATCGGCCTGTATAGATTAAAAACCTATACAGGCCATTTTTTATGTCTTCTGTAAAACAAACCTGATTTCCCATGCGTCCATTACACCATATTTTTGTTGCACTTGCGCTTTTGTCCGCCACGCCGGCTGCACTGTCTCATGTCTCTGTCGCACAGGCACAGGAAAACTGGGCTGCGGATGACAATTCCCTTGAAGCCCGTAAAATCGAACGATATCAACAACTCGTCGATCAATCGCCGGAAAAATCCTACGCCTTCACACAACTCATGAATACCGTCGGCAAAGGTGCCGCTTACCAAAAGCTGCTGGCAGATTATGAGAAAAAAGTGGCCGCAAAACCGCAAAACTTCAATCTGCGCATGATCTTGGGACATATCTATCAGCATGGCGGCCACACACATAATGCCATTGCCGCCTACCGTGCTGCCCTCGAAATCAAACAAACACCACTGGCTTATATGTCCATAGCCGCAGCAGAAGCCGAAAACCGCAACTTTGAACCCGCCGTTGAAGCCTACGAAGCCGCTGCAAAACTCAATCCCAATAAAGAACAAAAACAAGAAATTTGGCGTGCTTTGGCCGAAATCGCCATCTATCGACGAGATATGGAAGGCGCGCGACGATATTTCGCTGAACTCATCAGCCTCGAACCCAATTCTCTCTTCATCCGCAGAGAACTGTCGCAAATTTATGCCCAAAACCGGCTGTATGCAGACGCACGACAAGTCCTGGAAGACGGTCTGAAACTGTCTTCAACACGAAAAGAAGACAAAGACCAGCTCGAACTCGATATCGCCATGCTCTACGAGCAAGAAGGCAACGATACCGAAGCCTTGAATCGATACAATGCCTTGTCGAAAAAACTTGGAACTTCCCACTGGATGCAGCGAGAATTGACGGCAAGGATCATCGAAATCCACAGACGACAAGGAAATATCGCCGGACTGGTGGCTGCCCTCGAAAAAACTTGGAAATCCCCCACCTACGAACAAATGCTCGAATTGGCTGACTTGTACGCTGAAACAAGTCAGCCCAGCAAAGCCCAGGAATATCTCCAAAAAGCCATCTCCAAATCCCCTAAACTGCCCGAAGCACATGAAAAACTCGTGCGCCATTATCGAAGCCATGGGCAGATGGACAAAATGTTTGATGCACAAAAAGCTCTGATCAAAGCCGTGCCAGACAACCCCGAATACAGATTTGAGCTTTATGATGCCCATATCCAGCAAAAACAGCTCGACAAAGCCTTTGCTGTACTCGAAGAAATACAAAAACAGTTTACCAGCGACTTTGATGTGCAACGCCGTGTCGCAGAAGCCTGGCAAATCAACGGCAGAACTCAAAAAGCTCAAGATATTTACGAAAACTGGGCCAAAAAACATCCCAATGATCTCGAAGCGCTCGAAGCTTTGGGCGATCAATACGATGCCGCCGGAGAAAAGAAAAAAGCGCTCGAAACTTGGGCAAAAATCGAAAATCTTCCTTTAGACAAGGCTACCAAACTCGAAACTTTGGCCAGAATTTATGATGAACATGGCTATGCTCAAGAAGCCGAATCACTTTATGCCAAAAGCTTAAAAGCCAATCCCAAAGACTGTCAGGCTCATGTGCAGTATGCCGATATTCTGACACGTAATGCCCACCTGGATAAAGCCGTTGAAGCTTGGGAAACGCTGGCACAAACCTGCCCCGAATCCCCCATGCAGACGATGGCTGCGCGCCAGCTTGCCTCGATATACAGATCACGCGGCACAGAACAAAAAGCCATCGCTCAGTACAAAGGCAAATGCGAATCTTCGCCCGATAATCTCAATACTTTTCTCCTTTTCGGCAAACTGGCAGAAGCCATGAACCGGCCTGCTGAAGCCATTCCGACGCTTGAGGCATATACCGCAAACCATCCCGCCGAAACCAAAGCTCTCAATGCCCTCAATACCTTATATGCTGCAGCCGGCGATTTGCAGAATGCACGCCGAATCCTCGGCGATCTGGCCAATATCTCCGAAACTGAAAAGCGCGAAGCATACATTGCCATGGCAGAAATCGACGTCAAAGCCGGCGATCTGAATGCAGCACATGAGCATTTGATACAAGCCATCAAACTCAATGCCAATGATGCCGATATTCACGAAAAACTCGGGGACATTTTGGTCAGCCTCAGACGATATGACGAAGCTGCCAATTATTATGAAACAGCCTGCCAGATTGATAACCGCAATTTCCATATTGCTTTCAAACATGCCACCGTTTTGTCCATCCTTGGCAAAGACAAAGAAGCTGATGACGTTTATGTCCGCATTGTGACGGATTCTCCGGATCAGGCTTTGGCTCTGAAATCGGCACAACGTGCCATAGACAGCCATACATGGCGCGGCACTTTGGACGAACTGGCAAACTCCCTGTTACCCTTGCTGCGTTCCAATCAACGCCGTATCATGTACATGGAAATTCTGCTTCAACTGGCAGATGCACAGGCACAGCCCCATGTTTTAGCCCTCAAAACACAAGATGCCAGTCACACACTGACGGCTCGTCATGCCCTCAAAGAACTGGGAGAAAAATACTCCACGCTTCTTGTCGAATCACTGCTCTCGAACGATGCCTCTGTTTCAGCACAAGCCGTCACCTTGAGCGAATGGCTGGCGTCTGCAGCTGTTATCCATGTCCTAGGCCAAAAAATCGAGAACGCACCCACCACAGAAACAGGCCGCCAGATGCAGCTGCAAGCCGTCAAAGCCATTGCTCATGCACAACTGCCGGCTTCCGTCCCCGTACTCAAAAAATGTCTGGAACCTCAAAATTCTCGCGCGCTTCGCGAACATGCACTTTGGGCTTTGGGCTTGATTCAAGCCACTTCTGCCACAGATGTCCTCAAAGAAAGCTTGAGTCTGAATTTTGATTCATTCCGCGCCATCGCAGTCATCGGCCTCGGACGTCAAGGCGCGCATTTGGACAAATTACAAAAACTGCTCACCTCCGATCCCAGCGCCATCGTCAAAGATGCAGCAGCATGGGCATTGGCTTATCAACAAGTAAAAAGTGCCAACTCAGATATCGAAAAATATCTGACCACCGATTTGACACGCCCGCATCAGTTGTGGACACTGGCTCAGGTCAATCCGAAAGCTGCTGCACCGAAGATTCTGGAAGCTCTCTGGTGCGGCACGCCGGAAACACGTCAAATGGCCGCCCGTCTCATGCATGCCTCACAAACCAAAGCCAATCTCAAAACAATCACATGGCTGGAAGCTCGCGGGGAAATGATTCAAGGCATGTCTTCGCATTATTTGAGCGATTTCAACACAAGTATGCTGCTAACGCATTTTGCTGAACTGGCAACAGATGCTCACGCTGAACAAACCCCAGATACCTGGTTGACCACACATGAAACCGCATTTGTTCAACAAGTTCAGAAAGTGGCCTCCGGTACGCTCAACCCCCATGACACACAAATGCCGGCCAATAGCTGCCAGCTTCAAATGCTCCGAGATTTCTTAAATTCAGATGCCTTGCCGCGCCTGAATACGGCAAGCACAGTTCAAAATCCAATTCTTGCCAAGGCCATCCACGGCATTCTGCCCCAGCTTAAAACATGGATAACTCGCGGGCATGACAATGCAGAATCCAGAACCCTTGCCGGAATCAGCCTCCAAGCCGCCGTCATCGCAAACACAGAAGAAGCGATCATCTGGGCATCAGAAACTGCCGCAAATCACACCGATAAAGCCCTGAAACTCGATGCCATTCATGCTTTAGGCATGAGCCAGCATACCAAAGCAAGAGATGCCTTAAAATCGCTGGCGAAAGACGCCAATTATCTGGTTCGAGCCACAGCACTCAGTTATCTCAATCCCGATGCCGCAGACGAACGACAAATTTTAGAATCTGCCACACAGGATCCTTTTGCCATCGTCTCAGAAACTGCAACCCGAAGACTGACAGAAAAAGCGCGCAGCGTATAAAGGCCGTCAGGCCAGTATAGCTGCGCGGCCGTTGCGTATGCCGAAAACGGCATAGCAACGGATGCTCAAAGATTTCAAAAAGCTGAACTCTGACGATAGTCGCAATTCTTGACCGTTTAACTCTGTGTGTGTTAGGAAACAAATTGCTATGATAGCATTGTCGCATCTAAAAATGGTGTTTTAACGAACTGGATGCGGTAATTCTGACAACATCTGGTTTGTAATTTTACAGGATTTGGAAATGAAAAAGGTTCTCGTCGTTGATGACAGCAAAACTATCCGTACAATATGCGAATGGATTTACAAAAGCCTTGAAGACCGCGTTCTGACCGCAGATTCAGCTGCTTCGGCACGTCAAATGATTCAAAGTGAATCACCGGATATCGTAGTCGTTGACTATACTTTGCCGGATATGGATGCTTATGAGTTTGTCGCTTCCATCAAAGACATGGCAAAAGTTGTCATGATGGGCGGCACTTATGCCGATTTTGATGACGATAAAGCATTGAATTGCGGTGCCGTTGCCACATTGATGAAACCTTTCAAAACGGCAGATTTCTTTGCCACCATGGATGAAGCCATGACGGCTGTGTCATCCGATGTCCCGGCTGCCGCACCGGCCGTCGAAACACCTTCCGCCATTGAATCTGTCATTCCCATGCCGTCAATGCCGTCCGCACCGGCAATGCCAGCCGTTCCAATGGAAGCTCCTCAACCGGCTCCATCCTCCCCTTCCAACCCCAGAATTGGCATTCCCAGCTCTGCACCGTCCCCCATCGGTGCCCACAACATGGCGCCTTCCGTGGCCCCCATCGGTGCCCACAACATGGCTCCTTCAATTGCACCCATATCTGCACATGTGGCACACAGCTCAGATGGCGTGCCTCCCATTTCATCCCATGCCGCCCCCTTGGGCGCAAAACCTATCAGCGGTATCCAACCTGCAGCCGCACCGCGCCGATTCAATTTCCCCGGCTCGAACTCCGGCATCATGGAAGCTCCTAAAGCTACAGATGGCGGCACACCGCCCGCCAAAGTTGACTCCGTTGTCGCCCCCATGCCAACGGCTTCAACCTCTTCGGAAATGCCCGCCGCTTCACGTCCGCTCGACCGCTCAACGCCCAAAACTCCGGTTCCCTCCATCTCTCCAGCTGTTCAGGCCGCCGCAGCACAAGCACCTGCTGCTCCGGATCCGGCTCCGGCTCCAGAAACCGCAAACGTCCAAATCGATCCCGCAGTCCTCAGAGCCGAAGTTATCGCCGCCGTCAAGAGCATGCTCCCGGCCATCGTGAACAGCTACCTCAAAAAACTCATCCAGGCAGAAGTCAAACCACAGCTTCAGCACTGGGTCGATGCTCGCGTTGAAGCACTCGTGAAAAAAATGATGCAGCAATAATTCACATCAAAAATTCACATCAAACCGTCACTTTCAAGTGGCGGTTTTTTTTTGAAATGCACACGCCATGTCAATTCACACAACCTCAAGTCTTGTGGAACAATAGGAACCCCATCCCATGAAAAAAGAATATCCCTTCGAGAATCCGCAATCCCACTCCAAACCCACCGCATCGACAAAACAAGAACTCATAAAAAATGCTTTATGTGATGTCTGTCACCGCATGTGGGCATTAGGCTGGGTAGCCGCCAACGACGGCAACGTCTCCGTCATGCTCGAAAATGACCTCATCTTATGTACGCCATCAGGTATCAGCAAAGGTGATATGACACCTGATAGGGTTTTGACGGTCAATCTAGACGGAAAAGTCATCGAAGGCACCGGACGCCCATCGACAGAACTTGCCATGCACCTCCGTTGCTACGCCGAACGCGAAGATGTCCGCGCCGTCGTTCACGCCCATCCGCCCTACTCTACAGCTTTTGCCGTTGCCAACCGCGCACTCGACAGCTACGCCATGATCGAAACCATCTGCTCACTTGGCGCCGTACCCGTTGCCCCATACGCCACACCCGGTACCGACGAAGTCCCTGACAGCATCGCCCCATTCCTCGCTAAACATGACGCCATTCTCCTGCGCGCACACGGCGCTCTGACTGTCGGAACAGACCTGCAAACCGCCTACTACCGCATGGAAACACTCGAACATTTCGCCAAAATCTCCCTCTTCGCACACCAACTCGGCGGCGCCGTCGATATCAGCCGAGAACGCATCGATATCCTGCTCGAACGCCGTGAATCCTTCTACCACTTCACCGGAAAACACCCGGGATATGTCAAATTTCATCACGATGATGAACAATAAATAATCTTTTTTTAAAATTAATCTTGACGAGGTGCGAAGATGCCTGTATACCGCGCCTCGTTGTTGGCGACTTGGCCGAGAGGCTAGGCAGAGGACTGCAAATCCTTCTACGGCGGTTCGAATCCGTCAGTCGCCTTCACCCACTGGCGACTTGGCCGAGAGGCTAGGCAGAGGACTGCAAATCCTTCTACGGCGGTTCGAATCCGTCAGTCGCCTTAGGCCCTGAATAAGGGCCTTTTTTTTTGCCTTTTTTCAGGCCTTAAAATATCTTTTCAATATTTTTTTAGGGGGCCAAGCCCCCTGCGGCGCTATTTGCTGCGCAAATACGCGCCTACCCCCGATGCGGGGCGTCGCCCCGCAACACCCCAAAGCACATAAAATATCACAAACCATTGATAAAGGGGTCCATCGCGAAGATGCAGAATGGGATACAAGGTTCCCATTTCCCCAAAACGTTAAAAACCAGTATCCGGCTAACTTACGAAAACGTTAATCCATTGTGGGTTCCAAGGGGCTGAGCCCCTTGGTGGGGTTTGGGGCGAAGCCCCATAAGAACTTAGAACATGTCAAAACCGAAAATACGCATAGCTTTGAACCGTGAAGGCGCACTGTTTTTTTTCTTCGTGCTAGGGCTCGGTGCGTCTGCAATTTACTCGGGAAAAAGCGGTTTAATGCTGCTCTTTTGCTGCATGATCGCGGCTATCGTTGTTTTTGCCATCATTGCACATCAGAATTTTCATCAATCCCTGAAAATTGAACGGCGTTTTGTCGAAGAAGTTTTTGCCGGTTGTGATACACGCATTGATTTGCTCATCACCAATGAAGGCAGTGCCCCGATTTACGGCATACATATCTTTGAAAAATTTGAATCTGAACGCACCATCGGGCCCATGTTCATTCGCCGCCTGGCCCCAGGAGAAACCGCAACAGCTCGGTATATGTGCGTCTTCCCCTCGCGAGGACAGGCACAGTTTTGCGGCTTCGAAATCCGTTCACGCTTTCCACTGCCTTTTTTTGAACTCAGGCGTGATATCCCTTGTAAAACCACCCACATTGTTTATCCCGAACCCATCACAGGCACAGAACATATCGTGTTCCAGCCCACAGAATCTCAAAATTGCCCGCGCAAACACCGCTTTTCAGAAAATGTCATTCGAGAGCTCGTTCATGGCAGACGCGCTGGCCGAATTTTATGGAAACTTTCAGCAAAACGCCAAACATGGCTCGAATCTGTACCCTTGAGAACGCGTTCAGCTGCCACCATGCCCGCCATTTTTATTACCCCTAAAATGACCATGCATGATGAAATTTTTGAAAGACAAATTTCACAAATTACGGCCTATATTCTGACCCAAATTCAACTCGACAGAACAGGTGAAGTGTACTTTGGAAAAGAACAACTCACCTATGGTAAATCACCGCAACAGCGACGCGAAATTTTGGAAATGCTCGCGATGATTCAATAAATTTAAAACTTTTTTTCAATTTCTTTCCCCCTAAAACGCAAGAGAATCCCCCATGACATACGAAGAATTTGCCCGTGAATTTGAAAAATGCCCTAAAAATCTCATGAAAGCTCTCCCCAATGCCTTGCTGTTTGCCGAAGATTATCCCGAAGGACGCATGCAGCTGGTCTGCGCCGCCATGAATAAAGAAGAAAATGTTCTCCAGGAAGCCATCGCACGACTGATGACCCGGGAAGAAGGCGCACGGCATCTTGTCCGAACGCTCAATAACCTCAAAACCATCGGACATCATGGGGCGCTGCTGTTCGCCAAAACCCTGTTTTCTGCACTGGAACACGACTGGGATGAAGAAACACATCTTCAGAAATTTATGCAAATCCTCGACAGCATCAGCGCAGATCTGAGAACAGGAATGGACTGGATCGACAACCATGCCATTCAAATGCTCGATGAAGGCCATTTGTCCACCGAAAATAAAGTCAAATTGTGGCTGCGTTGGTGTGCAGCTGTCCTTCGCTCCAGCCCTGAAGCGGCACCCTTGCTTGAAAATCTTTGTCCACGCCGTCCCAAAGATCTCCCCAAATCTCAAATCCGTGCCCTGAAAGATGCCTGTGATGATGATTCCGCGCCTTGGGATATTCGCAGTGCCGCCATGTATTTGCTGCTTGGAAACCGCTTGATTTCCTTAAATCAGGCGCAATCTTTTGTCGAACAGGCTTACGCCGCATTTCCACTTGAAGCCTTGGAAGGCGTCGAAATTTTGGCCATTGCCGTTGAACATGACGCCTCTGTTCTGGCCGAATTCGACGTTATCCAAGGAAAACTCTCCCAAGTCCGTAAAGAAAATCTCATTCTCAAAGACATGAAACACGATGCATTTATTGCTGCATCCGAACGCGTATTTCAATCCCCATTGCCACAAAACGCAATTGATATTGCATTGTCCTTACAGAATGCAGATAAATCCGATCGAATGATTCTGACAACTTTTATCGATGATGCACGCCGTGCCGACTGGTTCCATGTGGCACGCAAAGCCAATGCCCTGAAATCACTCGGTGCCATTTTCTTTGCACATTTTGATGCCCAAAATCCCTTGCTCCGTGCATTCAGTGCCGATTTCGTCACAACATTACTCGAAAACTGCAATGCCGACGCCCTGATGGCACAAACATGGTGCGACGCTTTTGATGCCGAAGATATCGAAACATTGACAGCTCAGGCTGCATCATGGCAAGCCTTCTGCCAAGCATAAAATAAAACATTTGTGAATTCCCCAAAAACTGAGCCCGGGTAAATTGCTGTACAATATATGCCAAGGGCTTAATCCCCCCCCCTTGAAACTTGTAAACATAAGGATTCATTGCCTTTTACCATGTGTTTGGGATTGAATCCTGAGATATGACGTTATAGAACACCCGTGTTTTTTTTGCGGCAGTCTGAGACTGCCCAAGAAGGGGGAGCGGCGTATTTGGCTGCGCCAAATAGCCGCGCGGGGGGAGGCTTCCCCCCGTTCCAAAAACTTGCCCACAGCTTGATAAAGGAAGAATCATGGCTCGTTCTACGAAATATATTTTTGTCACCGGCGGCGTTATCAGCTCCTTAGGTAAAGGCATTTCTGCGGCTGCAATCGGCGCTCTGTTGGAATGCCGTGGACTTCGCGTCAACTTTGTTAAGATGGATCCCTATATCAATGTCGATCCCGGCACCATGAACCCCCTGCAACATGGCGAAGTTTATGTCACCGAAGACGGGGCCGAAACAGATATGGACCTCGGCCATTACGAACGCTTTACACATACCAAAACAAGACAGGTCAACAACTTTACTGCCGGTCGCATCTATCATCGCGTCATCACCAAAGAACGACGCGGCGATTACCTCGGTGGAACCGTACAAGTCGTTCCCCATATTACAGACGAAATCCAACTCGCGTTTGAAGAAGGCTCGCAAAATTGTGATGTCGCCATCATCGAAGTCGGCGGAACCGTCGGAGATATCGAAAGTCTGCCGTTCCTCGAAGCCATCCGTCAGTTCAGAGGCCGCCAAAATCGCGGCGATGTCATCAATATCCACGTGACTTTGGTGCCCTATATCCGCACCGCTGATGAACTCAAGACAAAGCCATCACAACATAGCGTTGCCGCCCTGCGCGAAATCGGTATCCAACCCGATATCCTGCTCTGCAGAGGCGAACGCGATTTGCCCATGGATATCCGCAAAAAACTCGGACTGTTCTGTAATGTCCGCGAAGACTGCATCTTCAGTGCCCAAGACGTGGACAGCATCTACATGATGCCCACTTTCTTCCATGCACAGAATCTGGACAGCCGCATCTGCGAACTCCTCAATATCTGGGCACGTGAACCCGATATCGAAGCCTGGGAAAAAATTTGTAAAATCATCCGTCATCCCGCACGCGCGGTCAATATCGCACTCGTCGGCAAATACGTACAGCTCCATGAATCCTACAAAAGCCTGATCGAAGCCCTCAACCACGGCGGTTATGCCAATGACTGTAAAGTCCATATCCATTACATCGACAGCGAAGAACTCGAAACCATGGATGAAAAAGGACTGACGGAAATTCTGGGCACCATGCACGGCATCCTGGTACCCGGCGGCTTCGGCGTGCGCGGCACAGAAGGAAAAATTCGGGCTGTCCAATATGCCAGAACACACCGCATCCCATTGTTCGGTATCTGCCTCGGCATGCAAATGGCTCTCGTAGAATACGCACGCCATATCTGCGGATGGGAAGATGCAAACTCCTCCGAATTCGTCCCAGACTCGAAACATCCTGTCATCCATTTGATGGCTTCACAAGCCGATGTCACCGACAAAGGCGGTACCATGCGCCTCGGAGCTTACCCATGCTGCCTCTCCGAAAACTCGCATGTGCGGCAAATTTATGGCAAACGTGAAATCAGCGAAAGACATCGCCACCGTTACGAAGTCAATAACGAACTGCGCAGTGCACTCGAAAAAGCAGGCGTCATTTTTAGTGGGACTTCGCCAGATGGCACACTTGTTGAAATATTCGAAATCGCAGACCACCCATGGTACATCTGCACACAGTTCCACCCCGAATATCAGTCCAAACCTACCGATGCTCATCCGCTGTTCGCAAGCTTCATTGCTGCAGCCATTTCTCAATCTGAGTCATGAAAATTAAACTCTTTTTGACAGCCATGGCATTCGCCATGGCACCCGCCCTGGCAAATGCTGATCCCATCGAGGTTTCATCACCGGATTTGCGCCCCGTGCGCGTCAAATCTGATCGCCCCATGGGACGCATCCTCATTCATGCCAACTTCAGCTCACACCGCGTTATCGTGGATGGTGCCGAATACCCATCATATCTCTCCGATTATGGCATCGAAGTCACTTCAAACGAATTGCACGAAATTACTGTGTCCAATAGCGCAGGAGCCGAAAAAAAATATAAACTCAGTGTCAATCCCGGCGAAACCATGATGCTGTACGTCGATTTGGGCGGTGTCAAAAAAACAGAAAAAAAAGACGATAAGAAAAAAGACGATAAGAAAAAAGATGATGCCTCAACCGGATATCTCACCATTACTGCAGAATCCGAAGCACAAATCTATATCGACGGAAAACTCGTCTCAGCAAAAACTCCACTGAAAAAACACGAAGTCTCTACAGGCTCACATACCGTCCGCGTCTACTTCTTCGACACACGTAAATTCTCAAAATCACGTGAAATCTATGTCGGAAAAGGCGCAACCATGAGCATGAATTTCACAAAAGATAAGTAGTTTGGGCAGGAGCTAAAATGATGGTATCTTTAACCATGTGTTTGGAAACCATCATTTTCTGCTTACTATTTTTCACACATGACTCAAAAAAAAGACAACAGCACACAGAAAAAACACCGTTCACCATGGCATTGGGTGTTTTTCATCTTTTGCGGACTGCTCGTTATCTTTTTACTTGCCAGTTACCTCCTGCGTACCAGCCTGTATCTCAAAGCCCGTCTGACCCCTAAATTGGCCGAAGTCGGCACCATGATACATGGACACTTTGAATTCGAAGATGTCGAAGCCATGGGCGTCACAGGACTGGTGCTTAAAAATGTTAAATTCACACCCGCTCAGCCAGGCATTGAACCCCTAACCTTCGAAGCTGTCACCATCTACCCACAACTCCTGGGCATGTTTGTCGGCGATCTCAATGCTTCACTCGTTGAAATCCAAGGTTTAAATGCACGATTAAACCTCTCCGACGACAATTCACCAGATATCAAATGGTTAAAAACACTCGCTGAACGTTCTGCAGAACCTAGCTCTGTCATCGTCGATGATTTGACAAATACCAATGAAATCATGACGCATTTACCAACACTCAAATGCGAACAATGTCACGTCGATGTCAGCTTACCCAAAGGCATGCAAGCTAAAATTCATGTCACTGAACAAAACGCAGAACTCATCTCTAAAGAAAATTGGCAAATCGCTTTTGACGGCGCACCCATGAAAATTTGCGCCAATACCCCAAATATCGCGGAATCTTGCTTCCAATTCAGTCTCGATACCGTCTCATTCGAAAATGGATTGTATATCTCGCAAGTCGAAATCAAACATCTCAAAACAATGGGCATAGATATCAATTCTGTGCTCCTGCGAGGCATTTCCGCAGCCAGAAACGAAACACGCAATGCACTGTTCGTCGAAAGCGGCAATTTTGACGGCACCATACTCGATGCATCTGTCCTCGATGCCTTCTCAGGAAACTATCTGTTTGAATTTCTACAGCTCGAAATCCTCCACGAACGAGAAAAAGATCGCATCGGCATCGGCGTGCAAATCCGTGAATCCAATGCTGCAACAGCCCGCATCTACGGCGGATACGATATCAATGCACAAAAAATCGCACTGACCTTTGATACCTCCAAATTTGATTTCTCAAGATTCACCCAAAAAGCTGATTTCTCAAAATATCTACGCCTGGACAGTTTCCCCATCTCCGGACATGTCAGCACCATCATCGAACTCGATAAAAAACGTGCATGGTTCGATATCGATGCCAAACTGACAGACGGCATCATCTACGCCTCCATGCTGTCTCGTGATATCATCAGTAATATAGATGCAACACTTGCTATGCGCGCTTGGGGCGACCTCTCTGAACGCACTTTTGCTGTCGAATACGCAGAAGGCAAACTCGGAAATATACCGTTCAATGCAGGACTCAATAGAAGCAAAAAAGAAGATGGAACCTATCGCTTTGATGCTTTCATAAAAAGTACAGGCGAAAGCGCCGATTTCATCCCCTCACTCCCCACAGGATTCGCACCCGCCATCACAGGTTATCAACTCGCAGGACCATACGACTTCAGAATCGGCCTATCCTACGATGAAAATAATCTCGATGCACTTCTGCTCGATGTCAATTTCAACCTCGATCAAGTCCAAACCATTGCCTTTGACCCACGAAGCAATTTCGAACTCCTCAAAGGCGACGCTTTCATGATCCAAATCAAAGCCGCCACTGTCCCCATCCAAATCGGACCGCGCGATCCCAAATGGGTCACCTTCTATGACCTCCCAAGAGATACTGCCTACGCTTTCGTTGCCTCCGAAGATGGTAAATTCTTCACACACCCGGGCTTCGATATCAAAGCCATTCGCGCAAGCCTTATCGCCGACCTCAAAGCCGATAAAATCGTCCGTGGCGGCTCCACTATCTCACAACAAGTCGTCAAAAATCTGTTCCTAAACCACGATAAAACGGCTTCGCGAAAATTCCAGGAAGCCTTCCTGACTTGGCAAATGGAAAAAACTTTGCCTAAAATTCGTATTTTTGAGTTCTACCTCAATCTCGCACATTGGGCTAAAGACACCTACGGCATCAGAGCTGCCGCCGAATTCTACTTCCAAAAAAACATCAAAGATCTCACCCTGCGCGAATCCCTTTTCTTGGCCTCAATCCTTCCCAACCCCATCATTTTTGGCCGTCAATATGCCGAAAATCGACTCTCCTCATCACGACTCACTAAAATGATTAACGTGGGTAACGCACTTAAAGCCACTAAACGCATCGACGCCGCCACGTGGGAAGCCGCCATCCCTCTCATTCGTGAAGGAAAAATCTCAGATAAACCACGCCCTGTTATCCCACCTGAAACCAAATAATATGATAGAACTTCGAAACCTCTCATTTCGATACGGGCGAAAACCTATCCTACAAAATTATTCCAATAGCATCCCCAATGCAGCCATCTGCATCGGCTCAAACGGCTGCGGAAAAACCACCCTCCTCAGACTCATTGCCGGCATCCTAAAACCCGACAATGGAGAAATCTTATGCAACGCTAAAACAATATTTTCTGTATCATTTCTGCAAAATACTGACATATTATTCGACACACTCACGATTTTACAACATTTCAATTGGATACAACAGCACGCATCCCTCACCACCAAAACAATCACAACACATATCGAAAACTTCAACATAACCCCACTCTTAAATCGCCGCCCGACCAACATGTCACAAGGCGAACGCCAATGGGCAAGCCTGGCTCTGACATGCTTAATGCCCGCCGACCTCCTGCTCCTCGATGAACCGTTTCAGCACCTTGACGCTGCCAAATCGTCACATCTGTGCAAACGCCTCAACCAAATGGCAAACGCTCAAACTCACATCCTACTCACTGCACACGCCCCCATCCCTGAACTCAACATTCCAACATGGCAATTTCCAGTGATATGAACGAAATCCTGGCATCTGGCCTGCCTTTTTGGGAACCCATTCTCTCATTGATCGCAACATGGGCCTTGATACAGCATCGACACCGCCAAGCTGCTTTTTGGATGGCATCTTACGGCATCATCGTGCTTTGCTGCAAAACTTCAAGTCCAACCGGCTTGACCGCAATCACTTCACATGCTTTAGCATGGGCACATATTTTAACATCGTGGACTGCCAAAATAACCATTCTCACGTTGATTTGTCTGATTTTTGAAGGCCCGGCTATTCGGCATTCTGCCTCATTACGCCGGGACGCGCGCCGCTATCTCGCACATGCAGAAATTCTGCATGCACGAGATACGCGCCGCCTGCATGAGGGATGCCTCAAACTTGCAATCATTTATCAAGCAGCTGCCATCACTTTGGGCATGTTTTGGGCATTCGATGATCCCGCTTGGGGGGCACTATGGCAGTGGGATTTTGTTGAAATTACTGCCCTGTTGACCTGGATCTGTTTAGCCAGCTGGCATTTTAACCCCAAAAGAGCACATCTCTGGTCCATCATCACACTTGCTATCATTTATTTTCAAAGCATAACACTCTACGGGGTCAGCAATATCAACCAAATTTCGCGTCACGCCTATACCAACATAAATTCCGCTTACACTTGGACACTATTTTTAAGCCTATGGGCTATCCTGCTATGCATATGGGGCATTTATCGCTCAAATCTCACCCCCCAAACGCATCTAACCCAACCTCCGATATTCCAAAAATCTCATACACTGTATGAAAGTGTGATTTATCCAGCCTTTGCTGCAACAGTCATTCTCAGCGGTCTGTTGCCGCAAACCGCACATTCCCAATGGATCAATTTGGACGCACAAGCACCCTACCGCCTCGAAGGCATCAGGGCACAGCATATCAACAACTGTCTGCATTACGACATTGAAATTTCAACCACAGAAACACATGCCAAATTACCAATGATGGCCTGCCCCCATGAAATCAGCCCGCTCGCCCATGCAGACGTGTGGACAAAGTTTTCTAAAGTACGCATCTGGGCCATACAATACCGCGCAGACAAAGGGGCTGAAATTCTCATACGTCCCATCACCTTAGATTTCATCATACAATGTATCCTAACACTGCTATGTTTATGCATCCTTGCCTCAAGTCAAACCTCAAAACTAAAGCTTAGGCAAAGTCATAACTCAACGACAAAATCATAAATAACGGGGATAAAATGCAATAACTCCAACATCTCATTTTACCCCTTTACTCAGCTATCCCCCCCCTTAAACATACATAAATTCAATGCTATTGCGAGCCAA
>JAGBXG010000419.1 GCA_017629415.1 Pseudomonadota bacterium
AATATTTTCCCAGTCTCAGCCATCACATATTTCGTAGCCCCTGATGCCAATGGAATCAATAATTTAATGCGATGTACGAATGACCCATTTGCCCTGAAAACGATGGACGTTTTGATACAAGAAAACCGATGCGAAACGCTGATTCCAAACATTCAATATTTTGAAGCATTCCCCCTTCAACTGAGCATTACAACACACGGGTCAAATGGAAAGATTGACGCATCTCAATCCTTTTCAAATGCGCTTACTGAAGATGGCGGTGCATTAACTCAACCCATTGGTGAAAAAAATCCCGGCGAATTATGGAAAAACTTGAAAATTTCTACTCTTCGTGGCGTTTATTTCCGACTTGGCGCAGCGACGAGAAATCCTGTTACATCAGGAATCGCCACTAATGGCGGAGGCATCTATCCTGCATTTGTTCAAATCAATGATAGATGGCATCCATATGAGCATATTCGCGGCGCGGCACCATTTAGAATTTCTTTTCCATCTGAAGTCAAATCGAGCTCAACTCTTGTCGTTGCTCAATAGTCTCAGTCTCAATATCCATCTATCTATAAGTCGGCAAGACTGACACAAAATAAATTTTTAAAACAATGACCCTATTAGGCAGGAGGCAAGCATGAATTTAAAAAAACTGCATAGTTTGAATCGCAAGGGTGCTGCAATCCTTGTTGTCATGCTTATTATTTTGTCAGCATCTGCAATTGCTTTAGTTTCCATGCATATTATGCAGAATGAAACCAAAAATGCTTTAGCATTTCAATACAATCGTCAGGCAGCTCAAGCAGCAAATCAAGTGGGACTTTACCTCCAGGGTAATGTTCAAGAAGACGCGCTTAAAGAATCGGCTCAGGCAAGCCGCGCGGGTGTTGAAAACGCCATAAAAATTATGGACAACGAGAGTCTAGATGCACAAGCGGCCATGGAAAAAGCAAGTACTGCTATCAACAATACGGCTAACTGGAAAGACAGAAAAAATATTCGAATCTTTACAGGTCTCAGTGACAATCTGAGTGAAACGCCTTCTGTTTTAAAAGGTGACTTGAACCGTTCTATTACACAAGTTGCATCAAACGGCAACCAATCCCTAAATCCCAAACCTATCGCAGGATTTTCCAAAGGCGATGCCTACTGCAGTTTCACGACTCAAGCTAATGCTTATGCGCTTGTGGGGCGTTCTGTACCTTTACGCGAATCAGGCAATGAGCGTTATTACTTATTGAGCGATTTGAATGCACGCGTCTCCGGTTTTAAACGCGAGATGGGGCTTTTAAGAGTCGAGCCGCTTCCTTGCAATAACTGATTAAAACCTTGCCTCATGCTTTATGCATGAGGCTTTTTTTTGTTTTAACGAACTCAAGAATTCTCCAAATTATGTTTTTGATTGCAGGGGGCCAAGCCCCCTGCGGCGCTATTGGCTGCGCCAATACGCGCCTACCCCCGAATGCGGGGCGTCGCCCCGCAACGCCCCAAACCCGGTATAACGCAAATTTTCTACATGATTCCATTGAAATTCAGCAAATTTGAATGGAATAATATTGCATCAGAAACATGTTTGTGTTAATGGCGCACGCGATTCGCAGTGGTTGCGGATCGATTTCACACGCATGCAATAACGATTGGCACGTTCATGTGTCCTAAATGATTAGGGGAACGCAAGCCAGCATGCGGAGGCATAACACACAGGAGAATAAACATGCCGCACATTTCGATGAGAAAACTTCTTGAATCAGGCGTTCACTTTGGTCACCAGACAAAACGCTGGAACCCCAAGATGAAACCGTACATTTATGGTGCACGCAATGGCATCCATATTGTTGATCTTGGCAAAACAGTTGTCGCCTTTGACAAAGCATATGATTTCATTTCGAATGTTGTTGCTTCCGGCGCACCGGTTCTCTTTGTGGGCACAAAACGTCAGGCTCAGGACGTCATCGCTGAAGAAGCTGCACGTGCTGGTCAGTACTATATTACCGAACGTTGGCTCGGCGGTACGCTCACAAACTGGAAAACCATCCGTTCCTCCATTGAGAAACTGCGCAACTATGATCGCATGGCGACCGACGGAACCTACAACAAGCTTTCGAAGAAAGAAGTCCGTACAATCGAACGCGAACGCGAAAAACTTCAGAAATCCCTTGGTGGTATCAAGGATATGAACGGTCTTCCTGGCGCACTTTTCATCATTGACAGTGGCAAGGAATCCATCGCCGTTAACGAAGCCAAGATCCTCGGCATTCCCGTTATCGCTGTTGTCGACACAAACTGCGATCCCGAACAGATTGACTATGTCATTCCTGGTAATGACGATGCCATTCGTTCGATCCGTCTGTTCTCCAGCACCATTGCTGATGCTTGCATTGAAGGCGCAAAACGCCGTGCCGCAGAAGCTCCTGCAAAAGAAGCTGACGCTCCTGCTGCCAAGGTTCAGCATCGCGGTCGTCCGGTGGAAGACAAGTAATTTGCCGTGATTCTCATCTGACCCATGCAGCAATGCATGGGTATTTTTTGTATGTTTTTATACGTTCCTCATTGACCCTCTTGGAAATTCCAAGTTTTTTTATTTTTACTTCAATGAGGACTCTTTTTTCATCTGGGTTACACTGAATGCCCAGACTATCATCAAAAGGACAGACAATGGCTAATATTACCGCAGCAATGGTTAAGGAACTTCGTGAAAAGACCCAGGCCGGCATGATGGACTGCAAAAAAGCCCTCGCCGAATGCGATGGTGATCCCAAAAAAGCTGAAGAATATCTTCTCGTCAAAGGTCTTGCGAAGGCTGCCAAACGCGGTGCCCGCAAGACAGCTGAAGGTTTTATCGGCACATACCGTCACCATGATGGCAAAACCGCCATTTTGGTTGAAGTCAACTGCGAAACAGACTTTGTTGCCCGTACAGAAGGTTTCCGCAATTTCTGTCAGGAACTCGCCATTCACATTTGCGGCTGCAACCCCCTCGTTGTGAAACGTGAAGATGTCGATGCCGACACCCTCGCCGCTCAGCGCAGCATTTTTGAACAGCAGGCAGCCGAATCCGGCAAACCCGAAGCCATTGCCAAGAAAATGGCTGAAGGCCGCCTGAACAAATGGTTGGCAGAAGTCAGCCTTCTTGATCAGCCGTGGATGGGCGACAACGCCGAAGGTACTGTCGAACAGAAACGTGCTGAAATCTCCTCCACCACTGGCGAAAACGTCCGTATCAACCGTTTCGTTCGCATCGCAGTTGGCGAAAATGTGGCCGCAGAAGCAGAAGAAGCAGAATAATATCATACAGATGATACACAAGCGTACTTGTGATCATTGCTGATGCTTATTTATGAAGGCTTACGTAAATCGTAAGCCTTTTTTTGTTCTTTTTATCAGTTCGTGCTAAGATAAAAATGTGTATTTTCGATTTCGGTTTTCTATCGAAATCTATAATTTCATGGTTGAGTAGAGATATATGATGAAGCGAACCCTATTTACCTTTATTTTTGTCAGTTGTTTTGCAGGTACAGCATTGGCTCAGGGAGGACCGACAGGTATTGGTTATATCCCTGGAATGCCGGTGCCCCAGGCTGCACCCGCAGCGGCAGCCCCTTCAAGCAATGCATCGGCTGCACCCAAAGGCGGAAGTAATGACAACTCAAAGATTTCCAAAGTTGCATATGGTGGTCAACATAACGCCAGTGTTACGCCTGAAACAAAGCCTTCACAGGATTTTTCCAAAGAGGAAGCAGCTTTAGGCATGCAACCCGCTAAATCCGGTTCATTGACAAATGCACAATACAAAGGCGTTACACCTCCTTCGCGATTGGTGCCTGAAAATGAGTCAACTTTTACACGCAAAGGAGGAAATCAGCTTTCATGGATAGGCTTTATGCCTGAGGAAAGCGCACACCGTATTTTTATCCAAACCACGCATGCGACAAAATTTGAGCGTTTAGCCACACCTTCTGATCGTGTTGAACTTTTCATCGCCGACACAAAGCTTGCAGTATCTAACAACAATCGTGAGCTTGACATGTCATTTTTCCAGACACCATTTGCGAAAGCCAAAGCCGTCAAATCCAAAAAAGGGGTAAAAGTGATTGTCCAGTTAAAAGAGGCATTGCCTTGTGAAGTGACCCAACAGGACAACATGATTAACATTATTGTCAGGAAATAGAGTTGGAGAAAA
>JAGBXG010000420.1 GCA_017629415.1 Pseudomonadota bacterium
AGAAGAAGTGCATCGGGATGCTGTTTTTTAGCCTGCAGCACCTCCTCCTCCGTGACAGAGGAATGAACGGGGCAGCCGCCCTGCATAAGCTTTATGTTCTTTTCGGGAATGTTTTTTGCAATGTAGGAGCCAAGGTTGCAATCGGGTATAAAGAGAATATCCTTATCGGGAAGCGCCTTGACAATTTTGAGTGCCGAGGAGGATGTTACGCACACATCGGATCAGTTCCGTTGTTCTCTCCGTTTTGATCAAAATCACCGGACGAAATCACTTCACCAGAGCAACCACCCACAAGAGCTGCTGAGGCCACCAAACATGCAAAAACTGAAAACTTGATTTTAGAAATCATCTAAAACTCCTTGATTCTAAGGGGGATCACAATCTCATTACTCCACTCCCAATTGATATTTAGATTTCGACTTTATAAAAGTCAATCATCACAAATAAACAATCAGAAAAAATGGAATTATCATATCTAAAACAGGGTTTCACGGGCTATGGACATCCAACCTCATACCAAAAAGCTCATGAGGCATCCATTTAACAAACTGAAAAACTCACATTAAACAAATCCAAATGTTTCAGAAATACACAAAATTAAAACTCTGATGAGCATTCGGATTTTCGCGGTCTTTCATGACTCAAAATCCTCATGCCGCAGTCTTTCACTGCAGCATGAGAATAGAAGTATCGGAAAATGCGGATATTTTAACTTCATGCAGTTGTCAACATCATACACACAACAGCATTAAGCAACTTGATCCACCTTCTGGCGAGAGAAAAGTCCTGTACGACCTAAGAATGTTCCTAATCCGACGTACAAATACCCCACACAGAACAAAAGCAAGAACGGAATGGATGCCCAAGCCCCTTGCATGGCGGCATTATAAATCCCCCAAACAAAGTAAACGCCAATGGCTGTTTCAACCCAAGGCTGCCAATTCAGCTTAAAGCCATATTTGACATGCTTGATGCTTTCACCGCCCTTTTGAACCCCATATTTCGGGGTACGAACAAATCCTGTCTTATATCCGACAAGTGCTTCTGTAACAGCTCGCGTATTGTTGACACTCAAGCCAATGCCAAGCGCCATCACAACCGGCAAATAAGCCAAACGACGCAAGAACGACTGTTTGCGAGCTTCTTTCTGTGCAAGATAATAGAAAGAAAGAACAGAAAACGTAGCACAGATGAACATGAGCAAATCAACCCAAAGACTTGTCATCCAGCTGTTACGAACACGGAATTCAACAGTCAAAGGCATAATCAGTGATAAAATCACCATCAAAATATAGTTGATATTGCTCGTCAAATGCATCCATGCTTCTGTCTTGATCTTAAACGGAAGCTTGCTCTTGAGGAGATTTGGCAAAATCTTCTTGGCAACCTGAATCGATCCCTTCGCCCATCGATGCTGCTGCGTTTTAAAAGCAATCATTTCAACGGGAATTTCTGCCGGTGCTGTTTGTTCATTGATATAAATGAACTGCCAGCCTTTCGACTGGGCACGATAGGAAAGATCGAGATCTTCGGTAATCGTATCATGCTGCCAGCCGCCGGCATCGGCAATCGTTGATTTGCGCCAAATCCCTGCCGTGCCATTGAAATTGAAGAAACGACCGGAACGATTCCTGGCCGTATGCTCAATCACAAAATGGCCATCCAACAAGATAGATTGCGCACGTGTCAAAATGTTGAATTCACGATTCAAATGCTCCCAGCGCACCTGAACCATGCCCACCTTTTCGTTGGTGAAGAAATGAACGGTATGTTCAAGAAAATCAGGCTGAGGAATAAAATCAGAATCGAAAACACCAACAAATTCACCTGTCGCTGTTTTCAACCCAGCCTCAAGCGCACCCGCCTTATATCCGCTGCGATTTTCGCGATGAATATAGACAATATCAAAACCTTCAGCTGCTTTCTTATCTACAGCAGCTTTGGCGATTTCCTGAGTTTCATCCGTTGAGTCATCAAGGACTTGAATCTGAAGTTTTTCACGCGGATATCGAATCTGACACACCGCATCCACGAGACGCTCCACCACGTACTTTTCATTGAACATCGGGAGCTGAATCGTCACGCGAGGCAGATCTGTAAACTCGTCATCAGGTTTCGGGATATCCTTGCGATGTATTCTATATAAAGTCGACATGGCAAATCGATGAATGCCATAAACACTCACAATACATAGGATACAAAAGTACACGATGACAAATATAGTTTGAAATGTCTGCATTTTACAGCAAAGGCCTTATTTAACAATCGTGCCTGTACCGAAAACGTCAGCAGCTTTGCCAATGCCATACTGATCTGTCGGTTTTCTGGGTCCACGCTTGCCCGTTGCCGTCTTCGGCGCTGTCTGCGTCACAAGACTATAGGTATAAGCAGGATCTAATACAGGCGTAGCCGGAACCGTCTCAAGATTAAGCGTTGTCGTCGCATAATCCTTATTGAGAACATAAAAATCCGGGGCTTTTAAAGTGAGAAAATAATATGCAATACCACTGGATATCAGCAAAACAACAACAACAATCAGTGAATTGCGCGTCAAAACTTGTTTGCGTTTTTTACTGGCTTCGGCAGCTTCAGCAGCTTCCTTCGTCTCTTTCATCAGACGAATTTGTTCAGCCAACTGCGCATTATTACTGTCAAGAAGCGCTTTTTCCTCTTCTTCACGAGCTTTTTCCGCAGCAATACGTGCCTCTTCAGCTTCCTTTTCAAGACGCTTGCGAGCTTCTTCTTCCTCGTCTACTTCACCGGCTTCAAGACGGCGTTGCTTCTCAAGGTCAGCGATCATTTGAACCCGGCGGCGCTCTTTTTCTTCGAGCATGCGCTTTTCTTGCTCAAGTTTGTCTTGAGCGGCTTTACGTTCCTTGGCTTCAGCAGCTTCACGCTCTGCCTTGAGACGTTCTTCCTTTTCACGCGCTTTGCGTTCCTTCTCCGCTTTTTCTGCTTCAAGTTCCGCATTAGACTCGCCAATCAGACCGGAAAGCAAACTGCCTACACAGTCACCACTCTGACGAGCATGCTCAGTGACACTCGCACGAGCCTTACGAACTCGCGCAACCTCTTCGATTTCTTCCGAGGATGAATTAATTTCGGATGCATCAGAAAGCTGGCTTAACGCCTGGCTCAACAGGACATCTTCGTCGCTCATGAATCTTTCTCCATCAGCATGTAAGGTATAAACTTAAGCTTAAGATCCGCTCCGCCATGCCATGACGAAAAACTCCGCCAACGCACAGACACAAACAGGCGCGCGCTTTTACCGTAAATTCTCAATCGTGGCAACCCTTTGCGTTCAATTGAGAAAGCCTTTTGCGCACCGTTTCATCTTCATATAAAATAAAAATGTAGGCAGCTGCATCCGGTATTCCATTCAGCGCCACGCCCTTTTCCACCTTCATCGTCCATGCCATACAGGTCAGCCATGCCAGATTTCGTTCGCACCGCACTCAAAATTGAAGCTTCACGACGCCGTGTCACCGCACTTTGGTTCGGCGATGTCAATCGAGTTGCCATCCAATCCGATCCGCAATTTACAGGTTCTGCCATCCTGGCTACAATTTTTACACTTTCGGGACACTATCAATATTATGTCGTCTTTTTGTCGCTCAGCCACAAAGTCATCGAAACATGGCGCGTCGAACCGACCAAAATTTCCATTTCAGAATCAGCCGTGTTTGAAAAAAAAGTCATCAACGATCTGAATGCTCACGGCATAGAACTCACGCCTATCCCTGCTGACACCCCCATGCACCACAAGATTTTGACGATTTTGCCCATGGCTTTTGACGACCAAAATCAGACGGCACCTGCCGACCTTTTTGACGTGCCCGACGACAGCTCCTGCATGGCAACTGGGACACTCTCCGACAACGAAATCCGCCAAATCCACAGTTTTTTAACATTATTTTAAGCCGTCATTTTATGAGCTCTTTTTTTGGGGGGGCTGACGCCCCCTTCGGCGCTATTGGCGCGGCGTATTTTGCTTGCAAAATAGACGCGCCGCAAGGCGTATGTCGGCAGGCAAAGCCTGCCGTACATAGCCGCGCGCCAATACGCGCCTACCCCCACATGCGGGGATGCCGCCCCGCAACGCCCCGCCGCCCTCCCAGGCTTTCGCCTCAAATTTCATTTTTCCAAATATTCCACATACATCATTACGTCTCACACTCGTTTTATGACAGATACACAACCTCCTCAAACACGCCAGATTCTGCTCGAAATCGGACTCGAGCTTTTTTCCACTCAGACTTATG
>JAGBXG010000421.1 GCA_017629415.1 Pseudomonadota bacterium
ACTGTGCATCCTCATAATGCTCGGGATTGAATTCGGGATTCAGGCGCTTAACCAGACCCTTAATCTCGTTGGAGGGTCCGTCGCCGTTTTCGTTCAGTGCACGGACATCCTGCAGAATATCAGCCATCTTGTAAATGGCGTTCGAACCACGTTCGGGAGCGGAACCATGGCAGCTCACGCCGCGTGTTTCAACGCGGATTTCCATACGGCCGCGGTGACCGCGATAAATGCGAAGGCTTGTCGGTTCGGTGATAACAACGAATTCGGGCTTAATGCCCAGTTCGTTATGAATGTACTGCCAGCACAGACCATCGCAGTCTTCTTCCTGAACGGTGCCGGTCACGATAAGGGTGTAATCACCTTCCAAACCGAGGTCTTTGATAACTTTGCCGGCATAAACCATGGCAGCCATGCCGCCTTCCTGGTCAGAACCACCACGACCCCAAATCGTGTTTTCATCTTCTTTGCCTTCGTAAGGATCACATTCCGTCCAAAGACGTTTGTCACCAATACCAACGGTATCAATGTGAGCGTCCATAGCGATGACATGCTTACCGTGACCGATGTAACCCAAAATGTTGCCCATCGGATCAATCACAACCTTATCAAAACCGACTTTTTCCATCTCTTCTTTAATGCGCAAAACGACATCACGTTCTTCACACGATTCGCTGGGAATGCGGATCATGTCGCGCAAAAATTTCGTCATGTCTGCACGATAGGACTGAGCTTTCTTGAGGATTTCTGCAAATTCGACCATGGTAAACTCCTTTAAAAAAACAAAGCGCCCGCGAATCACCTGACACCGGGCACGAAATCGCCGCGTGTTTACGCTTAATTCACACAATTAGCAAATATAATAAGTCAAATATCCGCAATCTACGCAAAAGATTCGACTGTAGGATATGTAGGTTGATTAAGGTTTCACCTCCAAAACGACATACGATTTATCTACATCATTAATATGCACATCAATGTTAACGTCCAGACATCGTATCAATTTTCCTGCGATTTTTATTTTTTTTTAGATGTCAGACTATCCGCACAACATTTCTCATGCTTTTTTACCTATAAGTTTCCATTCTATGCTCCGAATCACTGCTTAGCCCATTATCTTGTGCGGATACGCCTGCCTTGCTCGTCTATGGCGGCCATGCCGCCATACGCCTTGCCATACGCTCATGTGATTCAATCATCCTGCCTCAAAATTGCAACTTAACCCATTATCTTGTGCGGATACGCCTTACCATGTGCACCCGTTGCCCAATATCCATTGGGCTCCCCCTCCCCCACCGCCACCGCCATCCCTGCCCGGATGCGCTGTGCGCACAAAACACAGATATCCTCCGATTCTCGTCCTTCAGTTCAAAACATTTTAAACTGAAGGACAATTTCTGGATGCCACTCAAAACATCAGAAACGAACCTATGGAGAACCCACTGTGTCTGCAGCTTCGAAATTCTCGACACTGCGCGCACCGGCTCCGCATGACATGAAACATATATCACCTCGTCAGGGGATCTACACTTCATCGTTGTCTGAGCCAGAGGGACAAAACTGACTTCAAACACACGCCATGCGTTATGTGATGATGCCGCCAATCGCGGTATCGTTTCAAACTCTATGGAGGAGCACGTTGAAAAACCATAGCCGACACTAAGGGATACGGCAGCGGCATTGCTGCATCCTGTGTGATGCCAATCAAGATCCGTTTGTGACGATTTTTTTTTAAATTTATAAAAAAAGTGCCCAGTTGCTTTGTGACATGCGCCCAACATATTCTTGTGTACCGCCAAACTCAAAACCACATCTTGCAACATTGTCCTACATGGATTACATTGTCCTATTATTGTGCCGGCGTATCAAAGTGGATACGCTGCGTAACACGCCTTTCAATCTAGGAGTGCATCATGACAAAAATTGATCAGAAAGCCGATCCCAAGTCTGACAAGAGGAAACAGAGTGTCTATTTCCCTGTTGATATGCTTGACGAAATTCAAAAAGAGGCTCTGCGCCAGGATCGAACCGTTTCCTGGATTGTCCAGCGCGCATGGAAAATCGCTCGCGATGAAATCCTGCTCTATCCGTCCATCAATGATCCTACCGGCGATGAAGCTCAGCTGATTGCCCCTATCACGGACGATAAAGACTAAATCTTAAAAAATATGGTGTCTCAACCACAGCCAATGTCTCAAGAGGTGTCCTTTCGGGCGCCTCTTTTTTTGCTCACCATTTGGCATACTTTCTTCGTAGGCTTCGGCATTCAGTCAGTCACATGCGCTGACACGCGCCCTTCTTTCATTCCCTGCTTCCTCAAATTTGCATCCAACCGGCGGCAAAAACCGATAGAATTCACAAATTGTTAAGCTTCCCCCCAGCTGAATGGAATACAGGGTTCCATTCAGCCCCCCAAAAAGTCAGCATTCAAGAGATATTCAATTCACCCATGCGGAATGGCACACAGGGTTCCATTTCGCCCTAAAAAGTTCAGTCATCAATACCCGTCCCCCCATAAAAACGTCCTATATTGCGGGATTTCAAAGGAGATCAGCCCCTTTGGTGGGGTCAGGGGCAAAGATCCGGCAGGGGTTGGGGCAACGCCCCAAGAAAAAAAGGCCAAAAACATGCTTTCTCACCCTCATATTTGCGGCATTGGCGGCATCGGCACAAGCGGCGTTGCGCTTTTACTTCGAGATCTGGGCATTCCAGTAACGGGCTCAGATTTACGCCCAAGTGAATTGACTCAGATGCTGAATTTACGCGATGTTTATATCACTTATCAGCCCAATCCCGGGCTCGCGACTTCAGCTTCTTGCGTCATTGTGCCGGCAGTTTTTCCTCAAAATCATCCCGAAGTTGAAGCTGCTCGAGCGCATAGCATTCCTGTCGTCGGACGCACCGAAGCCCTGGCCTGGATTTGTCAGCATTATGTTGAAAATCTTACGCTTGTTTTAGGCACACAAGAGCGCGCAAGTGTTGCTCGAGCCATTGCGGAATCCGAACACTGCGGTTACTGCACAGGTATGGCCTCTCGCGATGGTGCCCCCCATGCAAAGTTTGCCTCAAATCTCGTCCTTGATCTCGATGAACGCGGTTTTTACCATCACCCGGAGCTCTACAAAGCTTTTACAAATTCGCGAGTATTGATTTCAGATTGGGCGGAAAAAAGTTTTGGTTATTATCCTGATGATTTTTCGCGAGATATTTTTTGTGCCAACATCCGTCCATATGTCCGGTCCGTGGAATGTCTATCGTCACCCCATCCATGGAGCTCACATGCCCCCCAAGGTATTGGCTGGTTTGAATGCATCGCCAAGGGACGATATCATGAAATTCGGATGCATCCGGTCAACGTGGCTTCTGCGCTTCAAAAATTGCGTCATTTAGCCCATCATGCCCCAGTTTTTGCCGTCATGCGTCCCTTTATCTCAACAATTCGTCATTATGATACCGCGATCTGGTCGCAGGTTTTAAGTCTTGCAGATCGAATCTGCATCATCTCACCGCCTTACGAGGGGTGTACGCATCAAGAGTGTGTTGAATTTGTACAAAAACTGTGCGATTCAGGTTGTTCAGTGTGCGTCTGCACGCATTCTGATGCTCGAGAAGCTGCCGGATCTGAGAGTTTCAGCCTTTGGATCGGTGCCCCCGACATCATTTCAGTTCTTTAGCCAAGATTTAAATCATGCCTAAACC
>JAGBXG010000422.1 GCA_017629415.1 Pseudomonadota bacterium
CATGGGGGATTTATCCAGACATGAAAACATAAGAATACACGAGTTGTGTGGGGCCCACGGTGTATGCAAAGTTACCAAAGACTTACGATGTGGTAAGTTCGAGATGCGGAATGGAATACAGGGTCTCATTTCGCCCCAAAACGCAAGTAACCAGTACCTGTTTAACCTACAAAAAACGCCCAATATTATGGGTTTCAAGGGGCTAAGCCCCTTGGCGGGGTTTGGGGCAGAGCCCCAAAAGAACTTTGCGTATGCCGTGTGGCGAGGGTTGGGGCGGAGCCCCAAAAGAACTTTGCGTACACTGTGAGGGGGGGAACCCCCTACGGCGCTTTTTGCGCGGCGTATTTTTGCATGGCAAAAAAAGACGCGCAACGCAAGGCGTATGATGCCCGAAGGTGCATCATAGCCGCGCAAATACGCGCCTACCCCCGATGCGGGGACACCCCGCAACGCCCCGCAGTTTTCTCATGTCTTATAGCAAAGATTTAGAGGGTATAGCTCCACAAAATGGCGGGTTGAATGACTTGAACGCTTCCGCTGTAGAAAATCGAAAAGGCACCAGAGTAGGTTACTTCGAAGCTTAAAGCCATATTTTCTGTAAAATGCCATTGAAGACCGGCGACGAGTGAGATTGGGAAGAGAATACTTGGCGTTTCACGTTCGGGACGTTTGTGGATATCAAATGTGTCTTCGATTTTGGCTTCTGGGGCAATGGCTTTCCAGAGCCCTATGCCACCACCAATGACGAGTTCGAGGTTTTCGTAGACATCGATAAGACCGCGAACTTGGAGGGTCGTGTGATAATAAAGTCCCGAAGTACGTTTGATGATTTTTTCAAGTTTGGGATCTTCGAGAGTCAAGTTGACGACGTATGAACGGTTGATGCCATGAGTCCAGTAAATGCCGACACCTGGCCAGCGGTATCCAATTTCAAAGAAGGTTTGATAGCCGACTTCTGTGGTGTTCAGGTCGTAATCGCATTCAGGGGTTGAACGCAACCTGTTATCTTCGGTATGAAATCTGTTACAGGCACCGACGCTTGGCAGGGTGATTTGTGGGGCGGCACCGATACGGAATTCAAAACCGCGTTCCCAGTCTTTTTCGGAATATGCGGCATCGTCTGCCTTGGCTTCTGTTATCGGCAACAGAAAACAAGCACTAAAGGCAAAAAGTATCGCGGCTAAAACTTGTCTCATGCTTTAAATCCTTCTTTGTGAATGTATCATTTGTGAGTGTGTCAGATAATGACATTATCCAATGGTTTGTAATGATAGTGTTATGCCAAATAAAAATGAAAGTAAACAAGGCCCGAATTTCATTGATGGTTCAAGGTGTTTGGAATTTGGGATAAAAAGCGCGTATCTGAATTTATGCCTAAAACTATGACAATATATGTTGGATAGATAGAAACTTGGAAATACATTTATCCAAAGTATTTGAGTGTTTTTAAATGGCGGCTTAAGCAAGGAAAATCATCTTTTATTTTAAGGGTGCATGGTCTGAAGTTTTATATGTTGTCCGTCGGTGAGCAGCTGGATGGTGCCGTGTCGATCCGTGCGAAACATGCGTGTTTGGCTTTGATGCAGACGTTTTTGTACGGCAGTATGCGGAAATTGATAGCGATTGTGTACCCCTGTACTAAAGATGGCCATGGCAGGTTGAACCGCGTTTATCCAATCTTGGGATGATGCGGATTTTGAACCGTGGTGGCCTGCTTTAAGAAGAGTAACAGGGGGAATAGAGGTGGTTTTAAGTATTTGCTGTTCGACGGGGATACCGGCATCGCCCATAAACAAAGCCGAAAATTGGCCATATTGAAGTTTGAGAACAATCGACATTTCGTTGGCATTGAGAGCATTTTGGCTTTTCAGGGTTTGGACGCTATGGGGTCGTGGCCATAGAATTTCGAGTGCAGCAGTGTCTATGGTGTGATGTGTGGGCAATTGAGAGGCGTTGTGCATGAGATGGGTATGTTTGGGTAAAAGATTTTGCCAAAACTGCGGATCGGATTCGGGGGTAAAACCGTTATGCCAGATTTGTCCAACGGTGATTTGAGTGAGCAAGGGCTGAATGCCGGCAATATGATCGTAATCAGAATGCGTCAGCACAAGTGTGTCGATATGGCGTATGCCTTGATGACGCAGATAAGGCATGAGGCGTATTTGCGTGCTATTTTGTTTGCGTCCCAGCTCGGATCCGGCATCGATGAGCATGACATGGCCATTGGGAAATTCGACAAGCGTGGCATCTGCTTGGCCCATGGCGACAAAGGTCATGCGTAAATCATTCGATTTTGTCCAAAAACGCGGCTGTATCTGACTGAACGTCAGGCATGCGCTCATGACGAGCACAGAGATGACGGCGCAGGAGATGCGCCAAGGTTTCAGGTGAAAACGATAGAGTATGCCTACGGCAGTTAAAACTGCCAGCACGCAGATGATGGGATGTGAAACGATATCCAGACAGTTCAGAGGCAGAACGGCATCGGCAGTTTTAGCAAATTTGACGAGATAGGTTTCAGCGGTTTCGGCGATTTGGGCAATCTGAGAGCCAAAAGGCAAATCGGCGGTGATGAACAGGGCGGTGATGATGGCCACGGGCATCAAAATAAACGAAATGTAGGGAATGACGATCAAATTGGTCAGTGTGCCGATAACTGGAAGTTGCCCAAAGTGCCAAATCACAAAAGGGGCCGTTGTCAAAGATGTGCTCACAGTCATGATAAGGGTGCTGATCATCGAACACCGAAATTTCAGGCGAAAACTGGCAATATCTGCATCCTCGAGACGTTTTCGCAGTTCACGTTCATAAAAATCTGACCCCCAGATAATGCCGAGTACGGCACTGAATGACAGTTGAAAACTGATGGAGAAGACAGCCATGGGATCGTGCATTAAAATAAGGATGCCCGCCATACATAATGCCCTTGAACGTTCGGGTTTTCGGTTGGCCAGACGCGACAATGTGCTGACGGCAACCATGAGCAGGGCACGCTGGGCACTGATGGGGGCACCGACAAACAACAGATAAATGGCTAAAGCCGGCAGGGCGATGGCGGCTGCCGCACGATTTTTTCCAAATCGTCGCATGACAAAGGGAATATGGCCAAAAATATGCGCCAATATGAAATTCAGGGCGATAGCAATCAGGCCAAAATGTAAACCGCTGACAGCCAAGACATGGGCAATGCCGAGGCGTCCGAAGGCCAGACGTGTTTCTTGAGAAATATCGCGAGTACAGCCCAAAACAAGGGCAGGCAAAATGCCTTCCGGACTGTTGGATGACAGCTTTTCGTATGCGATTCTACGCCAGGTCTCGAGTTTGGCGCTCCAGGTCATGTCGTGACGGATGATTTGTATGGGGGCATAGAGATATCCATGGGCGGTGCGTTCTCCACGCCGTTTAAAATGTCCATCCAGGCCGGCAGAATGTGCCCAGGCTTTGGCATCAAACATACCGGGGACATCTGGCGTTTGATAGGGTTCAAACCAGCCTTCAGTTTTGAATGTCATACCTCGAAAAAGGGCTGGTTTATCGCCTTCAATTCGCATTTCTGCGGTGTTCATCGGTATTCTCACGCGAGCTTTGCCGGTGTGTTGCAGTGTTTGGCAGGTCCATGTGTCAATCTCTGCGGTGAACTGGCTGGTGCCGGGTTCTACGGATATGACTTCGGCTTCGATTTCGCACAAAATATTCTCTGGCGGTGTCTGAGGCTGATTCGGACAGCCTAAAAATAGGCCTGTGATGAACCAGAGAGTGCACCAATGTGCGATAAAAGCTGCGATGCCCAAACGGTGGCAGGTTTCTCCCCGTTGGCGACGCCATCGCCAAACCAGGTAGAGTCCTGTCAGGCAAAGGCAAGTCAGTAGAAAAAGACCGCCAAATCCAGAAAGTTCAAATCCGATAGCCCCATGAGACATCTTTTGAGGTCCCCAGGCATCGCCAGATAATATGCCGGCAATTAAAGTCAGCAAACATAAGTGCCACGGGATAGTTTGGGCATCGTAATGACGTTGCCGCCAGGATTTTTCTAAACCAAAAGCGAATTCTGTTGCACGTAACATAAGGCATCACCTCCACCCCGTGTGATGCCAGGCAAGATCCCGTTGTGACGATTTTTTTTTAATTTTTTGAGATTTTGTTCATAGCGCAGGCAAAGTCGCAAATCATTGACGAACTGGTGTGCGATAGAAAAACGTCAAATTCATTGCAGGTTCCAAGGGGCTCAGCCTCGTGGCGTAGTTTGGGGCAGCACTCCAAAAGACCTTTGCGTACACCGTGTGTGTTTTAGGGGGTCATTTGTGATTGCCAAATCTCCAGGACAGCGGCTGGCACGAGGTGGTGCAAATCCTGAATCTGGCCGCCTTGATTTAAAATATCTCGAATTTGGCTGCTGGAAACTTCGGGCAAATAAGGCACGGGCATGGCTTGACTGTTGTCATACCCTTGACGCGGGAAAATCAGAAAATGTGCGAGCTGACAAAGTTCTTCATAAGATCGCCATTGCGGAAGCTGCGGCAAAATATCCGAGCCCGTCACAATCCATATTTCTTTATGGGGGTGCTGTGCTTTTAAGAAACGTATGACATCAATCGTATAACTGGTAGAGGCATGCAAATCGCGTTCTATCGTTGAAATTTTGACGCCGCTGATATCCGCGAGTGCCGCTTTAAGCATTTGCAAACGCAAGTCATAAGACAGCAAATCTTTTCCAAAGGCATGTTGATAAGTCGGTGCAACCCAGACTTCAGCCTTTGGGTAATAAGCCCGAAGTGCGCTGACCATCAAAACATGGGCAATGTGCGGCGGATTGAATGAACCGCCGTAATAGAGAATGGCATTGGGATGATTGGGATGATTGGGATCCATAAAATTCAGCGGCAAAAAATATGAAATTTAGGGGGAAAGCTGACTGCCCCAAAACTTGCAATATTGAAGTGTACGAACTTGAGGCTGTGAGCATGGCGCAGGAAATGCGCAAAGTGTGAGGCCGTATGGCCGGCAGGCCATAGGCCGAACAGGCTGCCGTATGGCCGGCAGGCCATAGGCATGCCTTAAAATGTATGGTACAAAATAGCAAGTTAGATTCGCTTGAATCATAAAGTGATTTGTGTTAGTGGGCAATCGCGATATGGTTTGACCATCCTGAGTTTGAAATCCTGATTCGGAGAATGCCTTGGATAGAATGCGCCTTTTAATCGTTGATGATGATCTCGACATGCTGAGAAGTTTGGCGCTCATGCTATCGTTTGAAGGACACAAAGTTGTGACGGCATCTTCCGGACCTGAAGCAGCTTCGCTGTTGACCGAACATAAGTTTGATGTGGTCATTACAGACCTTCGGATGTCGATCATTGATGGCTATGAAATCGTGCGCCGAACACAGAATTTGCATCCCGAAGCCTCTATTATTGTAACATCGAGCTATATCGATGAAGATGCCCGCGCGTGGATGAAAGATAAAGGCGTTACAGGGCTTGAAAAACCCTACAATGTGCACCAAATCAGTGCCATGTTGCGCGATTTTCAGATGCAACAGGTATAGAATTTTGATTGCCACATCAGGACTTAACAGACATAATAACACCGCGTTTTTCTCTTTTTAAGGGGTTGAGTCGTGGTTGATTTGCCGCATCGTTTCGTTCCTACTTCCAGTCAATTTATCAGTCCCGTTCGCATTGTGATGCAGAACGGCCATGACGGTGCCATTGTGGCTGTCGCGTTTTCACCTTGCGAAAGGTTTTGTGCAAGCGCAGATACCCAGCGCGAAGTCAAAATATGGGCGCTTGAAACGTTAGATGTTTTGGGCACGTACTTGCTTGAATTTGATTGCACGGCGTTGGAATGGGATGCCTCCGATGCCCTTGTCTGTATGGGGGCCAACGAGAAACGAGTCATCACTTTTCTAGAAAATGGTGAAAATGCCAAATCTGAAGCTCTCGGTGATTTTTCTGACAGAATCATTCGATTGCTCGGAGCCCCGGAAGCTGAAGCCGAAGGCGATGTGCTGCGTATTCACTACCAGGACAATGTGTTTGAACATGTCGTACCCGGTCTTATCCACTATCAAATGGATCCCTGTGAACGCTATGTCGTAGCGCATGCTCCAAACAGCATCATTATTTTCAGTGCATTCGATGACAGCGAAATCATGCGTCTGGATGCTGTCGCAGGACACGTTTGGTGCGGTATGCACCTGTCCAGCCGGGGAGATGCATGCACCGTTTTGGCGGATGACGGCGCGATTTGGTGGATTGATCCCATCAAAAAATCATCCCAATGCCTCATGGCTGGCAAAACACATGTCTGTGCCTCAGATTTCGGCGGCGATCGATGGGTGCTGTACGGAGATAATCGCGGCAATTTAACCATTTATGATATGCAGGAAAAAACGCTTGTTCTGCGTACGCCGCGCCGGGCACGAGAATTCTGTGCCATGTATCCTGCATCCGAAAAAAGCGGCTTCGTGGCGCTCCGTTCCGAAAGTGCAACGGCCTTTTTCAGCCACTCACAGGAAATTTTATCCGCAGCACCGCTCCCCGGAGCATGGCGTGCTTCATGCGCAGGCTCACTGTTTTCTGAAGTCATCGTCGCATGCTCGGATCATGTCATTTATCGTCTCAAACTCGATGAAAATACCATTACACGGTGCACACGCGTCGATAAAGAAGTAGACGCTCTGGCATGCACATGGAGCAACTTGCTGATCCATCATACAGACGGCAATATGAGCTTCCACGACGGCAACAAAATGCTCGCCATGGATTGGCTTGTCCCCGAAAAACCTCTGGCAATGGCCATCAGCGAAAATGGTAAAAATTTGGCTGTCCTGACCTCAAACGGTATCGAAATCCGTGACCGTGCCGGTAAATTAAATCAGAACATCCAAATATCAGGCGTGGGTCAGATGATTTTTGGAAAAGAAAAATCTGCCAATCAACTCCTGCTTTTCATGCACGATTTGCGCATCATGACCATGGATATCCGCACTTGCGAAATCACAGAACTGAACCGATTGAGCATCGAACATGCACGCTTGGTTTCTGTGGCTTCATGCGCTAAATCCTATTGCAGCGTCTTGCTCGATACGGAACACGGACAACGCATGGTCCTCAAAGTCGGTTTGAATTCTGGAAAATCATCCATCGCACTCCGTGTTTTCGCGACCGGCACACAAATATGGGGTGCTGCAACAGACGAACAATCGGTCTATGCGCGCACAGATGCTACCGCTTTGCGCATCATTTCAGGTCTGAAAGCCTTCAGCTTAGAAGACTGGACACGAAGCGAGCCGCTTGGAAAATATTGATAGTGGAACACCGCTATGGCCTAAACGGCCATACGCGGTGCATGCGGCCGGCTATTGCGCGATTGACGCGGCAATACGCCGGCCGTTTTTCTGGGCTCAGACACATGCCGGGGTAAGGCGTACGAAAAAAGATGGAACGAAAAATGGGAAAATGAGGGCAAGTTTTCCTAAAAAACAATCATGAGCAATCCCCAATAAACTTGAGAATAAGTTTAATCCATTGTGGTTTCAAGAGGCTCAGCTACTTGGCGTGCTGTGGAATCGCGCCCCATAAGAACTTTGCATACACCCTGCAGGCTGGGGCATGAACCCACAAAAATACAGGTTCATGCATGGTATTAAAAATCTCAGATATCGACGTAAAATATGGCAACCAGGTGGTATTGCATGACATTTCTCATGTCTTCGAACCCGGGTGGACACATATTGTCGGGCCAAACGGCGCTGGAAAATCAACGCTTCTAAAAGTCATGGCCGGTCTGCTGAAACCGGATTCCGGTTCGGTCATGCTCGATGAATGTGATTTGCAACGTATGCATGGATTGGACCGCGCCTCGCGTATCGCTTATGTGCCGCAGCGCTTGGAAGCTGTGCCGGCTTTGACTGTCGCCGAATTCGTTGCACAAGGCTGTTATGCATGGCAGCGTATGGAAAATATTGAATCTGCCGCCATGAAAAACCGCGCATTAAACGCACTTCAAACACTCGGAATGGAAACATTCGCAGAACGTAGAATGGATAAACTCTCCGGCGGAGAAGTGCAGCTTTGTGTATTGGCTTCAGCCGTGGCGCAAAATGCAGAAATCATATTGCTTGATGAACCCACAACAGGACTCGATATCTGTCATGTGCAACGCTTTTGTCATGCTCTGGAGGATTTGAAGACAAAAGGAAAAATAATCATTTCAACAACTCATGATTTGCAGCTGGCTGCGCGTCATGCAGATGCCTTTGTTTTGCTCAAAAATGGCACATGCCAGTTTGCCTGCAAAAATATGCCCGACACATCAATTTGGTGCAAAGTCTTCGATGTCACCGCAGATTGCGACGAAATTCGCAGCCTGCAGCTCGCATCTCAAACTCAATCAATAACCGCAACCATCACGCCAATACAGACAGTCACACCGGCAGAAGAAAATAGTAAAAAATATCGTCGTGTAGCTGCCATCTGTGCTCTCATCGCCAGTTTCATCTGTCTTGCCGCACCTTTTATCGGAGCTACAACACTTCTCCCATGGGAGGACAGCACTGGATGGCATGTTTTTTGGTCGTTGCGTGTGCCTCGCGTGGTCTGGGGAGGCATCTGCGGCGCAGTTTTGGCCGTTGTCGGGGCTGTTTTGCAGGCCTTATTCCAAAATCCGTTGGCAACACCTTATACACTTGGGGTGGCCAGCGGGGCTTCTCTCGGAGCCATGGCGGCCATTCAACTGGGCGTATCGGGGATACTGGGAGTGCCTGCCGCCGCATGTGGAGGCGGTCTGCTGGTGATGTTTGCTGTTTTAGCTATCGCATCACATTACGGTCTAAGACAGCCCATCTATTGTTTAATGGCCGGCGTTGCCGCATCCATGTTCTGTAGCGCATTCGGTATGGTCATTCAGGCGTTTGCAACCCCTTTGACGGCACAGCAAATGATGCGCTGGCAGCTCGGCGGTCTTGAAGTCGTCGGATACTCGGAATTTGCAGTCTTACCCATCATTGTTTTGGCTGCCATCTATTTATGCTGTCAGGCGCAGCCCCTGAATTTACTGAGCGTAGATTCTGAATTGGCTGCATCTCGCGGGGTCTCCGTTGAAAAGACAAGAATTCTCGCACTTCTGAGCGCAGGGGTGGCAACATCAATTGTCGTTTCCGTCTGTGGACCGATAGGCTTTGTCGGATTAATGATCCCTAATGCTTTGCGCCGCCTGCTCGGTGCAGATTTAAAACGCATTTTACCGTTGTCAGCCGCCATCGGCGCGAGCTTTGTCATGTTTGCAGACACTTTGTCACGTCTTATCGAACGCATCGCATGGATTCCAGTCGGGGTCGTGACCGCGATGATAGGTGCGCCAATCTTTATGATCGCGATATTAAAAAAATAAATTTGGAATAGGCTCCGGCTATGCTGTGCATACGCCTCCGCCAGCCGTCGCTATGGCTGCCGCCATACGCTCCGGCATATTTGGGTGCTTTTCATAAAAAAAATCACTTTTTTTAAAAATAAAATTTGACGGTTCCATCCGACACGCGTATAAGCCGCCCTCGCTGACGGGCTGAGAAAAAAGCCTGCGGCACCGATGAAAACCGAAAATGAGAGAGAAATTAAGCAATAGTGCGAGCCAATAAAAAAGAAGCTGTTCGTTGAACGGTTTCTAGGATGCAGA
>JAGBXG010000423.1 GCA_017629415.1 Pseudomonadota bacterium
ACACCTTGGAATTTTTTGCCAATCCCAAGAGCATCGCCATCGCCCCAAAGCAATTCAACTTTAGGCGGACGCTTGGCAATGTCGCCATTACATTCCTTGCATTCATTAATTTGACAAAGCTGTACAATTTTGCGAACTTCTTCACGAACATCGCCGCCAATTTCATACTTATCGAAGAAAAGTTCAACGCTCAAATCAATCGCATTGCCCTTTTCAAAGCTGATGGATGGATAATCGGTACCAACCGTACCCATATCGCTCCAGTTGACAGCTTTGGTAAAGCTCAGTTCTTTTGGGTTGTACTGAGTCGAAAGTTCAATAGAACCACCATTCAAATCAAGTGTTCTAATAGATACTTTTGGATACGTATTGTTACTCATTATTCTGACCTCCTACGCTGGTACTCTTCACAGAGACTCTCTTCAATTCGATGGAATACTTCTTCTGCTATGAACTGCAAATCTTCATCAGGAATACTTGCTTCGTTCAGCACATCACTACTGTAACCGCTTGCATTAGCTGAACCGTTGGGAGTGGCACCGCTTTCGCTGCCGCCGCTGAACAGAGGCGCACCGCCCGCTGCCTGGCTGGGCATGAGATTCGGACTGACATATTGCTTATTGGCAAATCTCTGAGTGCCTTGTACCGGACTGGCTCCGATTTTGGCCAAAGCTTCGCGAAGTTCTCTCGCTTCGGCAATACGAGCAGCTTTGCTGTCTCTTTGACGCCATTTCGGAAGACCTTTGTTTCCGAGACTGCTTTCTGCAGGAAGCGCCTCAAGCAATACTTTAACTGTTTCATCTGTTGAAAACACGCCAACATTGCGTTCGCTAAGTCCTTCAACATAATCAAACATGCTGTCAATGCGATCAAGAAGCTGTTGTGTCTGCTTGCCAGAATGACTGTCAACAGTGTCAGACGATTGTCCACTCAGGCTGCTGCGATGCGCTTTAACCGCATTGGAAACCCATGAATAATTGCTGTTATCCGCAAACGCATGACCTGATACTGCTTCAGTATGCATGGCAATATCGTTTGAAAATGCCATACCGGAAGAAGTTGCAACAGCCAAATCCTCGGCAGCTTGACGACGTGCAGTTTCCATACTGGAATCAACACGTGCAGGCTTGGACGTACTGACAAAAGTCGGATTAACACCAAGAATATCAGCAAAACTCTGTGTGCTGAACCCTACTTGACTATGCGCACTTGTCTGACCGGCGCGCGCCAGTTCAGCAACATACAACTGACGCAATGTTTTCAGACTGCGACGCTCACCATGTTCCTGAATTAAAGATGCATAGCCTGCATAGAGAGTATTGTTGGCATCCATCAGCGAAGGCATACTGTGAGATACAGACGACATCACAGGTTTCGCAATCATCTGAACAAATGCATTCGATGACATATCAAAATCAACACCACCAACTGTCAGGCGAAGTTTATCGCTTGTGCTTTCAGCCAATCCTTCAGCAGGAACGGCTTTCATGCCAAATCGTGCAAGAACTCCGGAAATGGCTTCTTTACCTTCCAGTGACAATGCCATTGAAGTTTCTTGCATGCCCTGCGGTGCACTGTTGACACCAGCGACAACGGATACAAATTGTTCAGCTCCTGATACGGCAGGAGCACTCGATTGTTTCAATGTCACTGATGCATTGACAGAAGGATGCTGAAGTGAGCGCATTGCCGAAGGCTGATAGGCTTCACCAATAGACTGTTTCAGCGTGTAAGCCTGAGAAGAACGCTTCTGATTGCTCAGACCGATGGAAAGCTGAACACGTTCACCAGCATCATTGATGCCGTAACTTACGATAGAATCATATTTCACATCGCTAGAGGCAAGTTTCTGTAAAGATTCACTCAGTGCACGGACGCTGTCGCCATTACCACTGGCCAATTCAGATGCATACATTTCGACTGCTTTGCGATGCCCCAAAACAGAAGCCACATCATTACCGGCAACAGAGGGATAACGCATATCTGCAGAACGTACCATTGACATGGAATCAGGCACGATTTCATCGTAACCAAAACTGACATCTGAACCCAGCTGACGCGCAAATGCAATCACGTTATCAGAAACGTTCAAATGGATGCGTTCAGAATCAGAAACACTCGGCTTCACGACTGAAAGCATACGCTCAATGCGCTCAGCTTGTGTGTCTGCAAAACTATCAGCATGGCGAACTTGGTATTCTTGACGAATTTTTGCGTAAGATGCCAAAGTGCCACTCAATGCGCCTAAATAGTTTGCGTTCACACGTACATCATCAACCCGAATATCTTTCGGAGTTGAAACCGTGATGTCCTGAACCGCCTTGGATGTAGAAACCCCATTTGTTTCATAACCATTCCCAGACAATTTGGCAGCTTGACGCAGATTCGAAGAGAGCTTAAGCGTGTTCTCAATCAGTTTAATCTGACGGGACACAGATTCGAGGTGAGTATGGCTTCTGCGGACAGATTCCACTGTACGCTCAAGTTCCTGACGTGCCGAAGCATCAAGATGCGGCATCATCACCTGCTGAGCTTTAAGCAAAGAATCCACAGAAACTGCAGAAGATACTGCATCCAAAATAGCACGCTCTTCACGCGTCAAGGATGATTCACGACTGCTAAGATGTTGCTCAACAAAGCGTTTTGCCTCTTTCTGAGACTGTTCACGCACGGTTGACAAAGCTTGTTGCAATTGACGAACACTTCTGAATTGCGCAGCTGCCACTGAACTCATACGAGATTCATCACTTGGTTCTGCCGTGGAGACATATGTCCCCTCTGTACTCAATTCGTCATATCCGCGGGTCACGACTGATGTCGCTGCCATATCTGCAAAAGCATCAAGCTTCGCACAAATAGATTCAATAACAGACGATGCCTGTACCGAAGTCTTTAAGTCACCCGCACCATTGCCGTTTCCAGTGGCAATCATTTGACGGATATCCGAAACAAAGCCTCGGAACTCAGCCCCATCCATGCCAGTCTTGGCAATATCCTGCATCAGCTTTTCAACAGAATGTTCAACACGACTTGCCAGCTGACCAAGAACACGTGTCGCCCCAAAGTGACCAAGGATTTCACGTGTCTGTTCCTCAGAGGCAGACTCAAATATTGCTTTTTCAGTGTTCCCAAAAGCTCCGGAAGACTGTGACACAGATGTCACAGAGTCTACCAAGCTTCTTGAAACAATACCAGCAGCACCAAGCGCTTCGGCACTTTCCACAACATCGCGCAAAAGGACGCGATCCATTTCATCCGAAATCCCCTGCATGCGTGTAAAACGATCCGCTGCACGTGTCCAGCGAACCGTTGCTGCAGATTCACCATCGCGCAACACTCGGGAAGAAACAGCTTCATTAAAAGCTGTTAATCTGCCATTCAGAGCGGCAAATGAACGTTTCAATGCTTCTGTAGAAAGAACCTGCTGAGTTTCGGCTGAAACAGACAAAGCACGATGAGACGGCAACATGCCAAAACTGCGTTCCGTCGCATGGGAACGATTCAGCATTCCTGCAATACGGCCAGCAACTGCTGAAACATCGTTTGAAATCTCACGACTCAGAACTTTACGTGCATACGACTGACCTGCACGGCGCATAGCAACGGCTTGTTCATGAGTGACGGCACCGGCTTTTTCCAGACCATCCAACGAAACAAGCATCTCACGCACACTTTCCATGTCGTTGCCTGCAGCACTCAGATGGGCAATAGAGTTTGACCAACGCTGCGCAAGCGCCATCACTTCAGCACGCTTTGAACCATCTAATTGAGAAACATCAAGACTTTTGGAAATATCTAAACCGCTCAAACTGCTTCCGAGGTGAGCAGATACCATGGAAGCTTTATCAGCCATGTGCGATGCAAAAGTCTGACGTGAATCGCGGTTAAAGATTTTTTCAAATGCAGAAATCGATTCAGAAAAACTAAAGCGGTTGTCACGATGTACACGTTCTGCAGCTGTTTTCAACGTCTGCTGAAGTGTTTCCGCAATAACATCGGGTAACGATGAGGTTTCAAGCTTTCCAGATGCCGATTTGGCATTCAGCTCTTGAATCAAATTGCGCTTTTGTTCTGCCGGCAATGAATGCAACATGGCAGGACGCATACCACTAGCGCGTAACGCGGCCACACGCTGACGCACAGCAGCCGATGTAGATGCCACCGCTTGACGACGCGATGCATTAACAACAGATGACGTCGCACCCGCCTGCAATTCTGCTTCTTCTTCATCTTCATCAAAAAGTGTCAAAAGAACTGCATCCAGCCAGTATTGCCAATCACCCAAATCTGTGGCATTGCGAGGACCATTCAAACCAGACATGCCTGTGTAAATATCATCGGCAAGGCTTGTTGCCTGCATGCCCATGCGTTCTACATTCACCTTAGGCATAACATGCGATACACCGCCCATCAGACGATCGACAAATGCATCTGCGCGCTCTATCACTTCAAAAGATTGTTCCGATACCCCCTCCATCGAGTCGAGGCCCAATGTCGCAAGGGTCACACGCCGGAACAGGTTGCCCATCGTTCCGTCGTTTATATTTAGATGTCTATCGTTTGACATCGCTCATCTCCACTTGCTATGCCCTGACGGGCGTTTCCTTTACCAGTCAGCCAAGAGTTTTCTGACTTACCAGTTCAGTCCAATTCAACAGAATCGCTCCTACTTAACGAGAGACAATCCTTCGTGTGCAAGTTCCAATGATTCCGTTGCAATCGCGTCCTGCATGACATTGAGAGCAGGACCGCTCCAGTTTACGGGCAATGCTCTCGAAATTTCGTACGACAATTTGGCATTGTCCTCACCCAAAATGGTAATTTTGATCGTCTTGCGCTGGATTTTGCCATGACGGACATTATCAATCCAATCGTAAAATTCATGACCAATCAAACCACGTTTCAGCGTGACATTGGGATAGGACGCATTGCCGACAAGTTTGTGGGTCATATGATTGACACCACCTTCAACCAAATCTGTCACATTAATCTGAATCCCTAAGCCGCTCACTTCCTGGAAACAACCAAGAGAGCTGTTGCCTTCACCATCAGCTTTACTTAACTCAACAGTAAATCCAAATGAACCAAAGGGTATTCCGCTCATAATAACCTCCAAGCTTATGCCAACAACATGGCTGTGTAGAAATTAGGTTCAAAACCCCATCTCAAACTGGCTTTGCAAATACAAATCCAACATCATATTTTTTTGTTCATCACGCACAATCCCCCCATACCATCTGTGAATTGTGCGCATGTAAAAGCAAAAATTTTGTTGGAACTCAATGACACAAAACGTCACAGGGGTCAGCCGTCCTCACCCGCGCTTTCAGTGTTATACACCGACACTTTGTTCCTCAAGCTTATGTTCAAAACTGATGACCAAGTATTCGAGTGGTTTACCAAGCGCAATACCAACATCAATAGTAAGCACACCTTGCTCACCATCTTCATGGGTATTGTTCGTATCATCACATGTGACAAAAAAGGCTTCTTCCTGAGTTTTTCCAGGAAAATATCCAGATGCCCAAAGTTTCCCCAGGAAATTCGTCAATAACCCCGTCACCTGTTCACGCAGTGAAGGACCATTGACTTCAAAAACAACCCATTGGGTATTTTCATTAATGGCGCGTTTCACGGCATTAAAAACACGACGGCTCATCAAATATCGCCACTCCGGCGTGTTCGTCAAAGCACGAACCCCCCAAGCCCGAATACCACGCTGCGGAGAAAGACGGATACAATTCACACCCTTTTCATTCAGTTCCGCAAGCAACCCCTCGTGAAGAGACATGCTCAAACCGTTCACACCCTCAATTGCAATATTTGCAGGCGCACGGAAAACACCATCCGTGCGATCACATTTGGCATAAACACCAGCCATAAATCCGCTTGGCGGCACACTGACACTGTTATTGGCATTCTTTTCATCCGGTATCGTCAGCCAAGGATAATAAAGTGCGCCATACGATGTTTCGAACTTCGTACGGTAGTCATAAACTTGTTCCACTTTCAGATCACGCGGCATATCCAAAATGGCAAATCGATCGCCCATCCTTTCGCAATGATTAATCACTGCCATCTGCACGCCAATCATGTCATGATAGCTGTGAAAAGCAGTACAGTTGTCCAGAAAATACTGCATATCCGGCAAGCAAACGAGATCAATTTCTTCGTTAGATTCAAGCGCACCAAGACCATATCTTGCACCAGGACCATTATTATACCCAATAATGTCTTCCGGAGTAATCCCTTCAAGCCCGTCACGCCCACCACGAAGCTGTATCATCTCTGTAGCTTCAGGATAGTTTGAAAATTCGCCTGTCGAAAGAATGTTGACACGTATAAGCTCAGATTCCTGTGCTACGACACGCGAAATATTTCGCGTAGCCCATTTACCTAAGGAAAGATTATTGAAACGCTCGGTACGCTTGCCATCTTTGACGGTAAGATTAAAATCAATACTGTCCACATACGTCGGAGCTGCAGAACGAAAATCGCAATCAATCGGCTCACGCCAGAAAATTTCATTGCCTCTAACGCGATCAACAGTAATATAACGTTCCTGCGTACCATCGGTCAGCTTGAACATCATGCCGCGTTCCACACCTCTGGTGGATTGCAACGTGGCCATGCGTGAACCAGATACAATATCCAAAGTAATAAAGGTATGAACTTTAGGCGTATCCGGATACGAAATTTGAACACCAACTTTGTTGCCCCAGCTCCCCTCACTCGACGCCAATACTTCAAGCGTAGGATAACCAGATGCATCGAGAAGCTCATAGCGAGCCATCCGGGCAAGCTCAGCTTTCCCATGACGAAATACATGGGCAATGCGAATCACGTGGCATCTCGTGCCACCGTTCATAAAAAATCCCCATACGCTTGCATACAAATAGCTTCCTTTGACAGGCTCGCCAAAATACCGAAGAAATTGCTGAACGCTTTGAATAACAACAGGTTCGTTCAGCGGACCGCGAGTTGTCACACCGATAAAGGCTGGCACACCTGTTTCCCCTAGACTTAATCCACGCTCAACCTTTGGGTTATCTTCAAAATAGACACCTGGAAGCCTAACTTTCGCCATTTTTACCTCACGCACTTAAATTTGACGGCAAACGCTATGAATCATTCTAAAATGTTTATGCCGGGGACTGTGTCATTAATGTCACACCTGCTGTGACCCCTCATGCCTGTCCCAAATCATTTCCGGCTTTCCCGGCTTTCTGACATCCATGTCAGAAACGCCATGCCGTAACACTCAATATTACAAACGGCATGGCTTTCATCCCGAAATACTCGGGGCACTATCGCCTCCTCCTATCCACCTCGGCTTTCATTGATTTCCTTATTGATTTCGGAGATTTCTCGAATCCAAACTTGGCGTTCTTTATGCTCCATATTCAGGATATCGTCCACTGCCCAGTGGAAATGATAAGCGATATACGCTACCTCCTGATACAGCTTATCCAGGGGGTAGCTTAATACCCCCCCAGGCCTGTCCCCATATCAACTTCAAATTCATGTTTGCATGCGGGACAGTTCACTTTAATCGCTGCACTGCCTTCCTCATTGATCTTGCGGTAAAATTCCTGGAGATAAGCAAGATCGGAACTGAACAGCTCTTCAATATGGTTAGGGGTAATCATGCGCAGCGAGCCAAGTTTAACAATAACACGGCTGAGAAGAATAATAACAAGGTATGCGCGGTTGGCCTGAACACGATAGTCCTGAAGCGGTGCAATTTCGTCTTTTGCCGTTGCCAGACGCATCACGCCATCGCGGTGAAGATTGCCTTCCTTGTCCACATAACCTTTAGGAAGTGTAAACTGAAACTCTGTCTGAAATGCCATGACTTCTTTCCCTTCAGAAATTCTCCCATTTTGGAGAATGTGTTCATAAACTGGGCACAAAAACCCAACAATACATCTTATTCATTTATAACGGATTGACTCTGATGTCTATAAAATGAATGCTTGTCATGCTTGCGGTACCTGACAATCCATAGCTGGGAAATCTTTAACAGAGTGTGCGGATTTGTCACAGCTGTTTGACGCAATACCAAAACTGCTTGCCACCTTGCCAACACCATCGGTCCAATGTCACAAAACAAGACTTGCAGATGTCTCGCATGAGCAATAAACGCATATTTTCGCGCGGCTATGTCGCCCTGACGGGCTCCATACGCCTTGCAAGCGCGGCTATGCCGTCAAGCCGGCATACACCGCGCAAACTATACCGTAGAAAACGCACACATTCTGCGTACACAAAATCACAAAAGACTTACGAAATGTTATGTTACGGGAACAAAACCTGGGAAAGCAGTTCCCCAGTTTTCCCAAAAACAATAGTTATCGGTACCCGCCCCCCCCCAAAACCCCCGTAGTTCCACAAACCACGCCAAGTCGCAAATCACTAACGAAACGGCAGGCTGCAGGAATGCGAAATGGAATACAGGGTCCCATTTCGCCCCTAAACGCGAGTAAACAGTACTCGACCAACCCCCGAAAACCCTCAGCCCCCATAGTGGTTCCAAGGGGTTCAAGCCCCTTGGCGGGGCTTGGGGCGGAGCCCCAAAAGAACTTTACATACACCATGGGGTTTGGAGCGGAGCCCCAAAAGAACTTTCCCAAAACCAGGAGAAATATGCATATTGCAATCATTGGAACAGGCAGAATGGGCATCGCACAAGCCCGTTTGGCGCGACTTAATGGAGACACCATTGCTTTTGGAATAGATACCGATTCAAATGCAAGAAAGTTTTTTGAAACAACCTTTGATATCAAGTGTTTTAGCGCTATTTCAGAAGCAAACTGGAATGCTGTAGAACTGGTTTGGGTGACCGTTTGCGACGATCAAATCTCTGAAATTGCTCGCCAGCTTTACAGTCATATTCCAAGCTCATGTGTTGTCTTTCATACAAGTGGCTTGCACACCAGTCAATGCCTGCGACAGCATTTGCCATATCATCCATGCGCATCCATTCATCCTTTGATGTCTTGCCCCCTCAAAACGCTTGACGATGCAGCCTGTTATGAAACTTATCGTGGCGTCATACATACATTAGAAGGTGACGAAGCCGCACTGGAAATTGCTGATATCCTTGTAGCAAGATTAAATGGCCAAGGTGTCAGAATCACAAAAGAACAGAAACCCCTCTATCACGCAGCTGCCGTATTTGCTTCCAATTATCCGGTGATTCTATTGCAAATGGCTGTCGAAATATTCGAACAATGCGGATTTGCACATTTAGATGCCTTAGCCGGAGCCCGTCGTCTATTTTCACAAAGTGCTCTCTCTTGCCAAATCGCCGAACCGATTGAAGCACTGACAGGCCCCGCAAAGCGTCGTGATCTCACGACAATCCAAAAACACATGGAAGCACTTGCAGATGATTCCATGCATATAGAAGCTTACCACACTTTGCTTAAAGCCACTCAACGTATGATTGGATGGAACCCCAAAACATAAAAAAGCCTCATTCCATCACACACGCTGCAAGTCTTTGATTTCACAGCCCTTTTGAGTCACCATCACAACTCAAAGGGCCTTTTTTTGTCGCGTAAAAAGGGTCAAAATTTGACATTTTGAATTTTTCTTTCAAAAAAAAGAAAAATTCAAAAAAAAATGCATCTTTTTTTTAAAATTGGCTTATAATGCGTTTAGAAAGCATTACACATGGTTTGTGGATGTTTAACTGCCGCCAAAGTGGTAGTTCTAGGATAAGTGTATGCAGTTGAGACTCATTGCCATAAAGGAGAAAGGCCTATGATTGTTGAAGCTCATAAATCATTTCTTAACACCTGATTCATCCAAAGCAAGCATCTACGCAGGCTATCTATATCTGGAGAAAGGCCTATGATTGTATAAAATGAACAGACTTGCTGTATTCTTTTCTCAACTATATTTATTGAAACACAAATGACAATCGGCAATATATCCTTTCGCCATATTATAGGAATATTGTCATTTGTAACTTTTACAATTTAAGGAGATTGACATGAAGTCTACAGAAGAAAGAAACAAGTTCATCATCAATAACTATAACTCACTTCGCAAAATATGCACGCACAATGCCAGACTGATCAAAAAAAGATACCCCACTGTACCTTTTGAAGACATTGAAGCATATGGATTTGCAGGTATTATAGAAGCATTAGATAGAATTGATACTTCTAATGATGGATGGATATTATACATCTCCAAATATGCCTACCATTACGCTTCCCAAGGGGCAAAACTCATGCTCGGTATCCAGCGCTTAAGGTTTAAAGGATATAACTCCAGCATGAAACAAGGTTTTGTTTTTATGGATCCAAATGACATTATAAGCTATATCAATACTAAAGCTTATGAAGAACGATGCAATAGCATTGGCTGGTATTCAGATGACTTATATGAAAGATTTGAAAACAATTTAATCTATCTTATTCATATTTTAGAGCCATCATTAGAAAGAATAATCATCTGCGGCCTTTTCTGCCATTTGAGCCTGAATTCTATTGCGCATCGTTACGGAATCAATATTCGAAAAGTGAGAAAAATCATTCAACATCTCAAACATATCTTCGAAACTTTAGAACGCGATCTCCCTGTCTCGGATTTATTAACGCCACTAAAATCGAATGCACGAACTGTTTTGCATTACACCTTGGAGGAATTCAAAAAAAATAACAAAACAAATCCTATTGCTCCAACAAGCGTCATCATTTGTAAGAATTTTACCCATAAAAAAGCTTACCTTAAATTACGTAAAAAACAACCCATGAACGAAGATCAACTTCTTCGCATCATTCGACGTATCGGTGTGATTCCTGTACAGTTCCATTGGCCACGAAATCATTGACCGTATCCTCTGCGTAAACGTAAACTCTAAACAAAATATGACAAACTCAAACAGGGGCTGTTCTAAACAGCCCCTGTTTGCTGAGTGCATGTCCGAATCTTTTGAAACCTACCGGATGATGAATCTCGCTTATAACATCTCATATCATCCATGAACTGTTTCAGAAAACATGATCAACGTTCTAATCACTGATACATGAATTCTCAAAAACGCTGCAGATAAACCAAACAGGCAGACTGCTAAAAACTTTTGCGTATCCCCTGCCCTCATCTGTAAGGATTGTCTCTTTTATTTCTGATGAAACTTTTTGAATGAATCCATAAAAAAACACCCCTAAAATCGATGTCGATTCCAGGGGTGCTGTTCAAATGGGTGCGCTATTTTAATTGCTGCTCAACTCAAAGACGAACGGATATTCGATCTGTACCATACCGCCTCCCTTGGGAGCCGGGAATCTCCAGAACTTAATGGAGTTAATGATACAATTTTCAACGTTTTTATTCTTCATAGTCGTTTCTTTCACAAGCGCTTTCGTGACAGCACCTTGAGGAGAAATCAACCAAACGATAACGATACGACCGTTGAGTCCCTTAATTTTAGCAACTTCTTTTTCGTAACATGCACGCAATTCACCGGCATGCTGACGAACGACCTTTTGAATAATACGTTTATCGAGTGAACCTGTAACTTCCGGGTTTTTCATAGAAAGTTTAGGTTTCGCTTCGCCCTTGGCACCGAGGTTTGCATTATACCCCTTTGCTGCCGTACGAATGGCACCGCTGCCTCCAGGACCGCCAGGTCCGAAACCACCGCCGCCGAAACCACCCATGCCTGCACCACCGCCGCCGGTACCCGTTGTACCAAGACCATAACCCGCAGATGCTGCTTGAGCGGAAGCGTCAAAGCTTGACCAGTCAAGATTATCGAGATTGCTCATATCGAGACCAGCAGCCAACATGGAGTTCATCGCATTAGACTGAGCCAAAAGACCCGTAGCCTGTGCTGCACCTACAGCCTCAGATTTAGACATGCTGCCCTTATTGGTGCTCGGAGCATCGTTAGCAGCCGTATTTGCTGCAAATGGTGTATCCGGCGCATCGTTGGCCAGCTCTGCATCTTCGGGCTCTTCTTCTTCAGGCTCCTCTTCGTCTTCTTTTTCTTCTTCGACTTCCTCTTCTTCAGGGGGTTGTTCAACAACAACTGCAAAGCGAGAAGCCGTCAAAATACGATCAACCATTAATGCATCAACGCGATCTGTTGCAAACAGAATAACGGAGAAAAATGCAAAATGAATAATCAGTGAAGCAATAAAACTTCCGAACCTATTAAAGCTGAAACCAGCTAAAACAGGAGCTGCATAAGCTACCGGATTGACATAACGAATCAAAAAGCATTGCTCATTATCGCCATTGCTAAGTTTAAACTTGGCACGAATATCGCCATGAACCTGACATGAAAGCTTGTTAGGAACTACGTTTGAAGGCTTAAACTGAACATTGCTTGCTTCACTAAAATTAACTTTCGTATCCCCATCAAGAATGAAACCATCCTGCTGAGCATCGAAAAGAATTTGCCAAGTATTATTCTGACAAATCACTAGTTTCGTAATTTCTCTAGCATTATTGCCAGCTTTAAAATCACAACTTTTGTCACCACCAATCGTTACAGCTTTCTTAGAACCTGCCTTGAAGGCTTTGACTCCCATGGTCTGGCCGTTCCAAACTTCAGCCACTTCAAGAATGCAATTTGAGCCACTGCCACGAGCAGAAAGAAAACGACGCTCAAAACTTGTCTGACGTTTTCTTTTGCGCTGAATAATTTGTTTCACAGGTGCACCGCTGGATGCAAACCCAGCCACACTCGAAGCAGAACCAAACCCACCAGATGCAGACACCGCAGGCGCCTTGCTCAAGCTGACTGTCGCAGGAGCTTTGCCTAAATTCACAGCAGAAGACTTATTCAAATTCACAGCAGATGCCGCAGGTGTACTCACAGACTCATTCATCACAACGCCTGCTGCAGCCATCTCTTCCATAGACGGAGCTGCAAGCGCTTGCGTTGCACCATCTTCTTCTTCCTGCGATGATGAAGAAATCCCCGATGCATCGTCTGCAAAAAATCGAACAGATACCTTACCAAAAGTCAGTATCGCGCCATCTTCACCTATCACACCCTTGTTGGGCTCGACCTTCTGCTGATTGACATAAGTACCACCAGCACTAATTCGATCTGAAAGCTTATAGCCGGTAGGCTGCTTCTCTAATACTGCGTGAATTCTAGAAACGCTTTGATCATTCAGGCAAACATCACAGCTTACCATCTTGCCGATTTTTACCGAATCAGCATTCTTTTCTACGACCTGAACCACTTCATTATTCGGGCCAAGAATCTCAAATCTCATCAGTGTAAACCCTCCCTTGTCAGGCTTCCATAATCATAAATCGCTTAACCAAATATCGCCTAAACAATATTTGACCCACGCTATAATTAAGCCTGCTACAGCTCCTCAACAGTCTTGCGCATCTCATCCACAAAATCTTCACGCGCCTTAATAAGGCTCGACAGCTCATCCATCTCTTTGACATTGATATTGGATGACGTGGGCACCATCAGATCACCTTCAATACGATCTTCTTCAAAACTGATCGTTGTCATCTTTGAATCCTGTGAAAATGCCAAGCTGCCGCTAAACATTATGCTAAGAAAAACTATTGCGCCGATACACTTTTTCATCGCGTTTCTCCTTCAAGTTGTAAATCCCCCATCTGACTTTTTAGCATATTCCAACTAAAATGACAATATCATTCACCTGGCCAACTCCCGCCCAGACGTCCTGAATGACAGTACAATTACTCTTTTGCACCCGTCTCGTCAGCCTCATTCACTCCACCAGGTAAAACCTCATGCTCTGATGCAGCAGGCTTGTCATACTCAGTAAGCAAAGCTTTCAAACGTGTGCGCATACAGCTGTTGCAATCCACCTTCTTTTCAAAATCTAAAAAACCACTGCTCTTCTTGCCGCAATTCTTATCGGTTGACGCATCAAACGGACGAATCACATAGTCATATGTCTCTTTAATATGCTCAGGATGAGTACTCAGCAAAGATTCCAAAGATTCCAGCCTCTCCTTGCATTTGTCTTTGGGAATACGCCACAACTCAAGCGCATCGCGCTTCCAAGCGTCAATTTCCCCATCTTCCAACGTGTCGTATACCTTAAAATATGCCTGCAAACGATTCCGATGCACGTCATACGGAGAATGCAAAATTAAATCAGAAAGAATTGCTGCTTTATTCACGCTTGCAATCTCGGCAACCTCCGGATGTTCCCAAATGGCCTGATAATATTGATGAAAAACTTTACGCGCAGCTTCATTTCGTGCTGCGTTTTTCGTCAAACGCATCAACTGAATACTCGCTTCAACCACCTTGTCTTTATAGTCGCCAGGCTTCTTATCTATTTTTTGCCCCGTCTGCATGTAAAGCCACACAAAATTCGGATGTTCCCAGTATTTAATGCGCGATGCCTCAAGAAGCGCAAAAGCCATGTCGAATTTCTTCTCATCGAGATATTTTACAGCGGCCATGATGTTGCTGTCTTGGGTCAGGATAGAATCCGAACTGATATCCCAAGCTTGAGCTTCGTAGACAAATTCTGCCGGCTGCTGAACCTCTTGTTCCACCACCTGCTCCGTGCCACTCTCGCCTTTCGAAAGAAATGCACCGGCCAAAGAAATCATAATAATAACAACCACCCCCAGGCCAACAAACATCCCAGATCTCGCGGGAAGTTTATCACCAACGGAAACTGATTTGATTTCCGAAAAATCTGCGCCACAATCCTCCCCTTTATCCAAATCAAGCTTAATTCTGTCCAAAAGCTGAATAACCTCAAGCCCGGAATCATAGCGTTTGGCAGGCTCTTTTTTGAGAAGACGCTGGATAATGGGATCCAACTTTTTATACTGCGGAATCGTACTCGGCAAATGCGGCGGCGCCTCTGCGATCTGCTTATGCAGCAGCTCTATGTAGTTTTTACCGTCAAACGGAGGCTCCCCAACCAGCATTTCATAAAAAATAACACCGCATGCATACAAATCAGCGCGAAAATCCACCGAATCACCAAGTGCCTGCTCAGGCGAAAGATACTGAGGCGTTCCGTATATCTGACCCGCTTGTGTCAATGTCTTTAAATCACCTTCTGCTTTATCAAGGTGTGCAATGCCAAAATCTATAAGCTTGACAAAATCCGTCATTCCGTCACGCTCAATTAAGAAAATATTGTCAGGCTTGATATCGCGATGAACAATTTTATTCTGGTGCGCACAATACAACGCACTGACAAGCTGACGCATAATGGACACGGCAACCGACACGGGAAATCTTCCCATGTGCTGCATGCGCGTCTTCAGGGTTTCGCCCTCAAGAAGCTCCATCACCAGATAGGATTCCTGCCTGTCTCCCTCTTCAATCGTTGCAAAATCAGAAACCGTACAGATGTTGGAATGCTTGAGCATTGCCGCCGCACGCGCTTCACGCTGGAAACGACGTCTGAATTCATCGCTTTCCGCATAGTCTCCATGCAGAACTTTGATGGCAACATCCATGCCAATCGCCTCGTGGACAGCATGGTAAACGATCCCCATCGCACCGCCGCCAATCTCACTTACAATTCGGTATTTGCCACTAATAATATCGCCAGGATTATAACTCATCTGCCAAACCTTGAATGGTCAATCGTTTGCGACCGACACACCTTAACATCACTCAACTATCACATATAATTTACTGAATCCAAATTCCAAAGATAATCCTCTCCTGGTGCCGCAAAAAGCAGGCGCGTATTGGCAAAGCCAATAGCGCCGCAAAAAGCAGGCGCGTATTGGCAGAGCCAATAGCGCCGCAGGGGGCTTGCCCCCTCAAACCCATCCACACCTCATCAGTTCACTTCCGTGCGCAGACTTGTCGCTTCCGAAGTCCATTCGAAATTGTCGATCAAAACAAGAGAATCCTGGAGATGTCCCCAGCCGTTTGAATTTTGCGGATCGCGGTCGCCAGCATCAAAAATCATGAGATCAAGTGTGAAAACTTCATTCGGATTGACCGGAACGGAAGTCTGAAGCCACTCC
>JAGBXG010000424.1 GCA_017629415.1 Pseudomonadota bacterium
CTGCGCCCCATGACATTGTACAACGCCTGCTGTGCCGTGACCTGCGTCACCTTGAATTTGCACTCTGGACAAATCGCATCCAATAATATTTGCGTCAGCTCGCATTGGTCATGAAATGCCAACGTCATCAGCTCATCGTCAAACAACGTTAGATTGAGAATCTTTTCCCTCAAGATTGAGACATCCATCGCATTTCTCCCTCGTCTTTGGAACCCGGTTCGGCTCACATATAAATTGGGGCAATTTTTTGAAAAAAGTGCAGATTTTTTAAAGATTTGCGTTTTTTAAAAACCTCAAGTTTTCAGCAATAAAAACAACAAATCGATTCCCCACCGATTTAGCCGCAGGCACGTATCACAGATAGCTGGCAAAGCGGCGGCGTATTTGGCGCATGCCAAATAGCCAGCCGCAAAAGCGAGCTGTAATGGCGTGACACGCCATAAAGCGAGCTGCGAGCCGTAGTGGCGTGTCGTGACACGCCACAAGGCGAGTTCAAATGTTTGTATTTTTATATCTATATTCGAAGGTCAGTGATAAAATATCGATATCATGAATTTTTAATCATCCTCGTCTTTATCCACACCATCGTCCTGAATAATTCCTTACAAATTGACCAAGTATTTATCCATTACATTGAAATATTGTTTGTTCTCAATTTACGGCAAGGCCACGACTCACGTCTGATGGCGATGTAAACCTGCGAGAACGGCTGAATTTGAGACATCTAGGAATTTATGCTATAATATAAGGGGCTGTATTTTATATTTTAATGCAGTCAGTCATAAAATACTCAATATTTTGTATATAAAAGGCATCATCATGAAAAAATATATCATGTCATTCGTATGTTTAGCAGCCGTTTTCTGTGCTTTGGGGTGCGATGACGAGCCTGGAACCAGCCTTCCTGGGGATGGTTCACCGGTAGATAATGCACGGCAATTGCTCTGTGAAGACTCTGGCGGTACATTTGCCAATGGTTTGTGTACTTGCGGCAGCTTGGTTTGTGCTGAAAACGTATTTTGCCATAAAGATGGCAAAGGATGTGCCGGTGTTCAGGCACCGATTACATCTGAAGAAATGAAAAAACAGCTCTGCGAAGACTCTGGCGGTACATTTGCCAATGGTCTATGTACTTGCAATGGTACGGCTTGTGCTGAAAATATCTTTTCTTGCAAAAATGAAAATAGCACCTTGAGCTGTGGCGATGAACAGACGGTTCAAATGCCTGAAACTTGCGTAGTCATTGAAGATGGCGGCGAAAAGATGGCTTATGTTTATTCGACACAAACTGCAAGTATGCATATCCGCACATGTCCGCTGCCCATCTGTAATTCAGCTGGCACCGATTGCGGATGTGAGGCAGCCTCCACGCGGTGTGTCGAAGACGATGGCTCATATCAACAGCAAATATGTCAAGCCGATGGCACATGGAGTCACTTAAAAACTTGTGATCTTGGCTGTGGACAAACCCATACAGTATGTGCGGAATGCACGGGCGAAACTGCCATCTGTGAAACTGTCAATGGTAAAGCAACGATGCGGACTTGTTCTGACGGTAAATGGCAAGATGTGGTGTGCGAACGCGGTATTTGCAATCCCGAAGCCACGGCATGCGGATGCAACACAGGCGATTATAAATGCGATAATATCGACGGAGAATCCTTATATAGCATTTGCAATAACGGCAATTGGCAGGCAACACCTTGTGAAAATGTATCATGCGGACCCAATGGCAAATGCGGCGAATGTCTCAACAATGATATCGTATGCA
>JAGBXG010000425.1 GCA_017629415.1 Pseudomonadota bacterium
GCCAATAGCCACAATACACCTACGGCCAATAGCCACAATACACCTACGGCCAATAGCCACAATACACCTACGGCCAATAGCCACAATACACCTACGGCCAATAGTCACAATATGCCTCAAGACCTGCCTGTTGTGCCCGACAATGGACAGCCTACTTACCTCATGGCGCTCTTTAATGCACCCGGCTTGCTCGGATATAACGTCGATATCTATGTCAACGGCAATTTCGCCAAAACACTCGATCAAGGAAAAGAACTGCAGACCCTTGATATCTCCAAATATCTCGTCAAAGGCAAAAATACATTACAATACAGACTCATCATGGCCGCTGACTCCGGTACCTCTTCCACTGCTACTGTCGTCATCAGCCTCGCTAAAATGACCAAACAACAAGGAAAAACCGTCGAACTCTCCGGAGAATATGCCGATATCTACATTAAAGGTACCGACGGCGCACAAACTTACACCGTCGAATTCAACTTCCAATAGCCCCTTTTTTGCAGCCACTTGGCAGACCTCCTAAAACGCCAGTCATCAACCCCCGTCCAACCCACGAAATACATAAATCCCCATTCTAGGTTCAAGGGACTCAGCCACCTGGGGGGATGTGGAGCAAAGCCCCCACAATTTCTTTGCCAACCCTATAAGGAACAATCATGACACAAAACATTGAACCCCAAGCCATCGAAGACACACCGCAAACCATCATCAACGAAACAGAACTTCATGTCCCCATGCAGGCACTCAGCGAAAGAGTCGCACGGCTCTATCAGCACATCGGTGAAGCAGAATCCGAAGTCTGCATCGTCCTGACGACCGACGAAGCCATTCGCGAACTTAACAAAGAATGGCGCGATATCGACGAACCCACCGATGTCCTTTCCTTCCCCATGCGCGAAGATGAAGACCCCGATATCGCCGCACAGCTGCCGCTCGGCGATGTCGCCATCAGCGTTGAAACTGCCATGCGCTACGTCGAATCATGCCAGCACAAAACCAGACTGGATGAAACCGCAGACAAACCCCTGACCGAAAACTGGACACTCCTCGACGAACTGACATTCCTCGTCATTCACGCCACGCTCCATCTGTTGGGGCACGACCACGCCGAACCCGAAGAAGAAAAAATCATGCGCGATAAAGAACGAGAATGGATGCAGTTCATCTTACAATCTGCCTAAAAATCATTTCAAATCCAGGGCCAAACCATGAAATCGTACAGAGAAGTCCTTTATTTCAATATTCCCACAAGAAGAGCCATCTTTAATATTACAGACAAAGTTGAGGCCGCACTCCGAAAATCCGGCATCCAGGAAGGCTTGTGCCTTGTCAACCCCATGCATATTACGGCAAGCGTCATCATCAATGACGATGAACCCGGCCTCCACCATGACTATGAAGCATGGCTCGAAAGATTTATTCCCAATGAACCCCATTCTGCATACTGGCACAACAGAACCGGCGAAGATAACGGCGATGCCCATATCAAACGCCAGGTCATGGGCCGTGAAGTCGTTGTCGCCGTCACCGAAGGCCGGCTCGATTTCGGACCATGGGAACAAATCCATTACTGTGAATGGGACGGAAAACGAAAAAAAGCCTTGCTCATCAAAATTATCGGCGAATAAACAAACCGCATTCCAACATAAAACCCCAAAAAAAAACCGGGCGTATGGCCAACAGCCATAGCCCGGCTCAAAAGCGGCGTATCGGGCAACGCCCGATAGACGCTAACCATAAAACTAACAAAAAACCGGGCGTATGGCCAACAGCCATAGCCCGGTTCAAAAGCGGCGTATCGGGCAACGCCCGATAGACGCGACCCATCAAACCTACGATTCAGAGACTTTACGACGTCTCCACAAAGCACCCAAACCCAACATCCCAAGGATCATTGCAGCAAGCGGACCATGACCAGCAGGTGCTTTGGGCGTTCCCTGACAGCTCGTGTCTGAACCCGCTACAGCCTTGACCGCACAATGCGCCTGATCGGCACAAAGCGCATCCGCACAATCGACAAGACCATTGTAATTGTCATCACTGCTGTTGGCACACGCAGCATCAATCACGGCCTGACAAGCCGGAAGTACTTTGCAATCGACATCCAGACAGTCAATGCCGCCATCCCGATCATCATCTATGCCATTGTTGCAAATCTCAGCCGATTGTGTTTCGGAAGTATTGCCCGTCAGACAAAGCATATGATTCGCACAAACGACATCATCGCAATCCACTGCGCCATTGCTGTCATCATCCACACCGTTGCCGCAAATTTCTGTCTTGGTACCGCATGCAGGAACCGTCATGCAAGCCGGATCATTGCAATCCACAAGACCATTGCGATCATCGTCCAAGCTGTTGCCACAAATCTCAGCACTGAGCACAACACAAGCCGGATTACTCATGCATGCAGGATCGTTACAGTCCGAAAGACCATTGTTGTCATCATCCACGCTGTTGTCACACACTTCATAGACATCGCCGGCTTTGCAATTGGCAGCCTGCAGACATGAAGGATCGGCACAATCCGAAAGCCCGTTCTCATCATCATCGCGCGCATTGTCACAAACTTCTGTCACTGCCGCCCAATAACCGCAGCCACCTGCATACATACAGGCAGGATCATCACAGTCCGCAAGCCCGTTGTAATCATCGTCATAATAATTGTCGCAGATTTCAACGCCAAAATACGATTCCCACCAGCATGTCCATGTATAAGCACAGGCATAATCGGCACAGTCTTTATAGCCGTTCTTATCGTCATCCACGCCATTGCCGCAGATTTCATAGCTCAATGCCGGACGGCATTCCGTCGTGTCGGCACAGGCGCTGTCGTTGCAATCCACATAGCCATTGCCGTCATCGTCCAGACCGTTGTTGCAAATCTCAACAGTGGGCACCACAACACACGCCGAAGAGTCTTTGCAGGAAGGCTCATCACAGTCCATCAGGCCATTGCCATTGTCATCCGCTTTGTTGTCGCAGATTTCAGCCACACAGGCCACCGAACCGGCACATCCCAGATCATCGCAGTCCGCATAGCCATTGCCATTATCATCTTTGCCGTTATCGCAAATTTCATCCTGACAATACATCGAGGTTTCGCAATCCGGATCGGCACAATCCACCCAACCATCGGCATTATCATCATAGCCGTTGTTGCAGGTTTCAGGCTGGCATACAGTCATGACAATGCATGCACTGTCTTCACAATCCGCTTTGCCATCGCCATTGTCATCCACGCCGTTGTCGCAGATTTCAACCGCACATTTTGCATCCGCTGCACAGTCCGTATCATCGCAATCCGCTTTGCCGTCATTGTCATCATCAATACCATTGCCGCAAATTTCAGGCGGATTACATGCCGAATGCGTTTCGCAATAATAATCGTCGCAATCTTTATAGCCGTCGCCATCATCATCTAAGCCGTTCGTGCAATCTTCAGCACAAGCTTCATCGTAATAGCATTCCTTGTCACGGCAGTCGATTTTGCCATTGCCATTGTCATCAATGCCATTGGCACATCTCGGCAGGCAGCTCACATCACCCGTGCAATCCTCATCATCACAGTCGGTTTTGCCATCGCCTTCATCATCCAAACCGTTGCCGCAAATTTCAACAGGCTTGCAGTCACTGTCAGACGCATCCGTCTTGCCATCGCCATCATCATCAATGCCGTTGCCGCAAATTTCAACATACTGGCTGGCCACTTCCGGCGCATACTGCAAAATCCAGTCATAATAATCCTGAACAGCCGTCGAAATGCCATAAACCGCACAAATAGCATCGCCGTAACTCGTAATACCCGAAACATATTCCGTGCCGCCCTTGACATAGAATGCCGGACCACCGCTATCCCCCTGACAAGGACCGCCATCCTTCTGCGCATAATAAAGACCACCATAAGGCAAAAGCACGTATTCCGTCGTATTCACATAACCATAATAATCCTGATAATCAGGCGCAGGATGGTATCCACTGACACGGACAGAACCCTTTTTGCAGCCGTTTTGAGAATCGCCGTTTGCACCGCCGCAATAATCCGTCACATCGCCCGTAAACGTCAGCTTCGTGCCAAACTCACCATCCTCATTAAAACCAAATCCGACAAATTCCATCTCCACATCGAGATCTTTATCAGAAATTCCCAGCCACTTCGGATGCGGTAAAATCGGTTTCGCCACACTTTCAGGCACCGCCGTCTTCAAATGCAAAAGCGCAATATCCGCATCGATCGTGCTGTAATTATAATCGAGACTCCGATCACCATAAGAACTGTGATAATAAACTTCATCTACCTGATAAAGCTTCTTCGATACAGCATTCTCTGTATTACCGACACCCACATGCAGATACTTGTTGCATGACGATGCCGTCACACCGCCACTGCCCCACCAGTTCGAACTCGATTGTTCTGTCACGCAATGCGCCGCCGTCAAAACCCACTCGGGATGAATCAGCGTACCCGTACAAAATGCACCTGCCGAGCAATTGTAATTACCACCCTTGGTATACAAAGCCACAACCGCCTTGTGCGCCTCACTGGTGTCCTTCACACCATTCACCTGCGCATGTTTTGACAGACCCAGCTCTGCACGTTTCTGTTTCTCATCACTGCAAGCCGTCAAAGCCGTACAACCTGCCAAAGCCAAAAGAATAAAGAGTTTCGTATTGTGCATTTGATGCTCCTGATGCAAACGAGCCCATAAAGGCCCAAATTTTCCAAAAGCTTCTAACTGGTTTGGCAAGTTTTCGCATCAATAAAATATACCAAAATACAC
>JAGBXG010000426.1 GCA_017629415.1 Pseudomonadota bacterium
AACTACGAAGCAGACATACTTCCTCCGGAATGTTTGGGCGGCCATGCACCGGCATCCCAAATTAAATTCCTGCCTCATGTCGATGGCTGCGACGGATTTTTTGTCGCACGCTTCAGACGCGTGTCAAAGTCATAAACCAAATCCAATCTGTAATGAATTTATGCAGGATATATATCAAGCTTTCTTTCGCATATTGTCCTGCATATTCTTGATTGAAATTCATCTATTCAATTTATACTTTTTTGTCATATATTAAATCTTATTATTGTAATCCAAACGTTACATGATATGACATTTAATTGTTGCACATGATATGCGGTAAAAACTGCAATATGTTGAATTTAATATGTATATTTGTATGTTAGTATAAACTAAACTTCTATGATTTTAATTTGCTGTCCTATGCCTGACGGCATACGGCCAGCTTTTCGGGCTATGCGGCATTGCCGCATACGCCCTTTAATTCTGTGTGCAATGCTGCAAATCACTTATGAATTGGTGTGTGATCGGAAAGGGGAATGGGATCCATTGTGGGTTTCAAGGGGCTTGAGGCATGGTTTGGGGCTTGAGTCCCAAAAGACCTAGAAAGCATCGTGTTTGCGGCGTTTTTCGCTGGTAAATGCTTCTGATGTATTCTGGGCCACAATTTCATACAAGACTGCTGTCTTATTTTGTGCGGCTCTCAGGATACGCCCCAGTCTTTGAACATGCTCGCGTACGGAACCGCTGCCCGATAAAACAATGGCTACATTGGCTGCCGGAATGTCGACACCTTCGTTTAATACTCGACTGGTGACAACCACGGGATATTGCCCTTTGTTAAATGCTTCAAGAATGGCGCGCCGTTCTTTGACAGGACTTTGATGGGTAATGGCAGGCACGAGTAATTCGCGGCTGATGCGGTAAACAGTGGCATTATCTGCTGTGAAAATAATGGTTCTGTCATTTCTGTGCTGCGCTAACAAATCGATGAGCAGCTTCATTTTGGCCTGGCAATGCTGAGTAATGGCACGCTGGGCACGATGGGCATGTAGAGCAGCACGGCCCTGGGCGCTTCTTGAGGAAAGCCTTAAAAAATCGGTCCATCCATTTTGTGTGCCCATACGAATGCCATTTTGCCGAACAAAATCGAGATAGCAAGCACGGTATTCATCGTACTGGCTGCGTTCATCAGCGGTCAGTTCCACCTCGTATTGGATGGTTTCGTATGTGGCCAAGTTTTCGCCGGCAAGCGCACGGATAGATTGTTCATAGACAATGGGCCCTAAGAGCTGATCATAGGTCAGAGGCGCTTCGCGTTCGGGGGTGGCTGTCAGTCCAAGTCTGAATGGTGCAATGGCATGCTGTGCACCGAGTGAATAAGTCTGTGTCGGCAGGTGATGGACTTCGTCAAAAACGAGCATGCCGAAGCGATGGCCGATTTTTTCCATGTGAATATAGGCAGAATCATATGTCGTGACGGTGACAGGCTTGAGGTCGTATGTACCGCCGCCGATGATGCCGCATTCAATGCCGAACGCACGTTCGAGGTTAAGGTGCCATTGCGCCACGAGATCAAGCGTGGGTGTAACGACAAGCGTGGGGCGCTGTTTTTTGGCCATGGCCAGCTGTGCCACATAACTTTTTCCTGCGCCTGTGGGCAGAACCACGACACCGCAACCTCCCTGTTTTTCCCAAGCTTCGAGGGCTTCGGCCTGATAATAAAACGGTACGCGTTCAAATTGGAACTTGAGTTCTAAGTTGTCATAGTTTCTTGCATCGTCTTTGAAAGGAATTTTCAGCCGCGTCAGCTGTGTGATGAGCTTTCTGTAGAGCAATGCAGAACCTCGGAATGCCTGAATTCGTTCGTCCCAGACAAATTGGGGTAATGCACTGATGGCATTGTGCATGTCCTGACTGGGAACATGGACAATGAGTGTTCCTGTGTCGAATTGAATGTGCCACATCATCATATCCTTGAAAAAAGCGAAGCTATTGCAGGGGGATTCCGTGCCGCTCCTGACCATATCTTCCCCAAACTATATGGCAAAAAAACTACGAGATATAGAATTTTAAAATGGAATTAGCATCTGAATAACCAGAAAAGAGCCCATCTTCTTCCTCACTTTGCCCCTAAGGGCAAGGAGAGTGAGGTTAAGCAAAAATAAGTTGGCTGATTCAGAGAACCCTTAATATTTCTGAGCTATTTTGTAACTATAATAAAATGTGGCTGCGATGCCTGCCAATATGAGAATAAGGGTGATGAATGTAGAAATTTCAGTAGAAACAAAAATGGAAGACAGGGTGAGCAATAAACCGATGATAGAAAAACATTTTCCTGCAAACTTTTGACTTTTATGCCAAGTAACATCGTTTTTATAGCTCCATTTGGTCTTGCATAAACCGACATATTTATTTCTAGGAATATGAGTCATTGTCAGGGCAAGAATAACGATGAAAACACCTGAACCGATAAGACTGAGTTGTTCAAGGTCAATATATTGAAAAGCTTGTCTTAAATCTCTAATATCATAATAGGCGGTATAAAGGAAAAATGCTGTCAATGCATTGTATGTTAACATCATAATGATAAAACTGATGTTGGTATATAGAAATATTTTTTCATTTCTCATAAGGGCTTCAAGCCGTTTTTTCTCTTCAAGTTCGCTGTCTGTTTCTGCTTTTTTATCAGCTGATGCATTTTCTGCTTTTTTATCAGCTGATGCATTTTCTTCTTTTTTATCAGTTGATGTATTCTCTTGAGAGCCTTCTAAGGATGTCGTGGTTTGGGACTGATGCTGTTTCTTGATATTCCAATTCATGAGTTTGAGTATGCCAAAACTCAAAATGAAGAAAAATAAACCCACACCAGAATAGATGCCGCCTGTGAACCATACACTTGATTTGGGCCCAAAAGCATCCGCAAGATGATGGCCGTTATAGTGTGTCGGTACGATGTCTGGGAGATAAGGCATCGTAAATGCCGTCAAAAGCGCTGGCAGTGTAACAAGAAGGAATAATACAATAAATATGATGATATTTATTTTTTTGATTTTCTTGAGTTCAGTTTGACGTGTCTGCATGATTCTACCTAAAGTAACAAAGATTTAGAGGTATGAAATATAGGATATTGAGTGTGTCATCAGCCAAGTTTGATGACAAAGATATCATGGGATAGAGAAAAAACTAAAAAGCGCGGCGTATGTGCGACATGAAATGTCGCACATAGCCAGCGTGACTTGCGCGGCGTATTGGCCCATGGCCAATAGCCGCGTTTTTAGCATCCAATGATGACTTCATCGATATCATGGATGCCCAGGCAAAGCATCAGCAGGCGCTCGAAGCCAAGGGCATTGCCCCCAAGGCGGCCTAATGCAGGAAGTGCCTGAAGCAGGTTTTCATCGTCCGGCAAGGTTTCAAGACCAAGCTTGGTGCGTTCAGCATTGTCTTCGGCAAAACGCTGGCGCAGTTCGATGGGATCATTCAGTTCTGAATAGCCGTTGCACAGCTCAATTCCGCAAATATAAAGCTCAAAACGTTCGGCAACAGTGCCGTTGGGTTCATGGCGAAGGGTGGCCAGAGAGGCCATCGATGCCGGATAATCCATGAGAAAAGTCGGAGCTTTCATCCCAAGATGAGGTTCGACATGATCGACGAGAACACAATTCATAATGTCATTCCAGCTCCAGTCCGGACTGACTCGGGAACCGGCCTGACGTGCGGCATTGACAAGCTCGGATTTGTTCATGCCTACGGGGGAAAATCCGGCATATTTTTGAAAAGCCTCTGCAACCGTCAGCTTTTCAAAAGGCGTATCCGTTGGGATTGCACATGACGTTTCACGTGCAGATGATACCCAATGTTTGGCTTGCAAAGCCTGGGTCACGGCGCGCACAAGACCTTCTGTTTCATTCATCATATCCCGATAATCCGTTTCAGGATGATACCATTCTATAAGCGTAAACTCGCGGCGGTGAAGCAGTCCATGAGGTTCATTGCGAAAAACACGGGCTATTTCATAAATCGGGTGTCTGTAATGTGAAAGTAGAATTTTATGCGCGTATTCTGGCGATGTTTGCAAAAAATAAGGATTCCTATCGTCGCACCAGAATGTTTTAAAACTTTCAATATACGGATCCGTTGCCGTTGTCGGCCGCATGGCACGTGTTTCAACTTCGAGATATCCGAGCAATTGAAAAAAAGAACGCACTGCAGCCAGGGCTGCAGCGCGTTGTTGAAGGGTTTGAAACTTAGGAAACATGTTTAAATCATAATTCTGCGTTTAGTTGTTCCAGGTTTTCTCTTGGCTGGTTTCTTTTTGGCTTTAGGTTTCGGTTTGGGGGCAGGTTTGGGTTCTGCTTTGGGAGGTTCAGCCGGTGCTTCGGGTTCCAGTTCAACCATTTCATCGATCGTGTCTTTAAAGACAATATCGATATCTTTGTCTTTGAATCCATCTTTTCGGATGGTTAAAATTTCATGTCTTTCGCGGCCATGAACGGATTCTTTGCCTTCATATTTTATTTTATCGTCAGCAGATTTTATTTTATCGTCAGCAGAGGTGATGCCGCGAAGCGAGCCGTCGGCATTGTAAATACGAGCCTCCGGCTGATTGGTTTTAATCGTAATGGATACTGTGTCCCCAAGAGGCACGACAGAAGCCATGGCACTGTATTCGCCAGCTCCTAAGCTATAAGCTTCGAGCATGCCATCAATCAGTTTTTGGTCTTCTTCAGTGAGTTCAATGGCAGGCATTTGAGCTTCTGAACTGGCTTCACGGGCTTCATCTGTGCCGGCACCGGCTTCAGCGTCCTCTTGAGATTCAGCCATTTCGATGTTCTCTGCTTCAGCAATGACAGGGTCATCATTATCTTTGAATAACAAGCTGATAAAGATACCGAGCAAGAAAAGGACGATAACGCTGATAGCAGCAATGAGTAAAATCAGATTTTTGCGTGTCGTTTTGGGGGAACGGACTTCCTGAGGTGGTGCATCGAGGTGCATAGGCAGACCGTTCAAAGGCGCAGACATGACCATATGCTGATCAGATATCGGCCCCAAGACAAAGCGAATACGTGTGGCTCCGACTTCGATTTGGTCATTGTTCATCAAAACAATATGACTGATAGGATAGCCATTGACACTTGCCAGATTATCGATGCTCAAAGCATACAGTTCAAAACGGCCGGAAACATACTGAATACGCAAATGTTGTCGGCTTGCATACTGATCATTAAGGATGACCATGTTATCCAGGCCGCGTCCGATGGTTGTCACGATTTTTTTGATTTCAAAGATGACAGGTTCGGCATCGGATTGGAAAATAATGATGGATGCCCTGGTTACGCCGGGAATATCATCACCAGTTTGTGTTTGATTAATCTTAGCGCTAGGTCTCATATCTTCCTCATTAGACACCGCCGGGGCAGCTTTTGGCGATTCATCTTCCCACTCGCTGATGGGTTTCATTTCTGGCATGGGGGCGCGCTCTTGTGCAGGCAAATCGGCATAAGGATCATCACGCCTTTCTTTGACGTTCGCAGTCCCATAAACTTCTTTCGAATGATACAAATCATCGCGTTGCGCACGTCCGTCCACATAATCGCTCGTATCTACCTGAGCATATTGGGAGGCAGCCTGAACGCGTCTGAAACCGCCAAATTCCTTGCTTTCCTGCTTTTCATCCAGTTCTTTGGGTGCGCCGCCAAAATTGTCCCAGTCGTCCCAACCTTCGTTGGCCACAAGAACATCGCCGCGTTTGGGCGCTTGCCAACCGGCTTTCATGGCCTCTTCGTCGGCATCCCAAAAACCTTCAGGTTTATTTTGCTTTTCTTCATCATCGCCAGACCAACGTTCATCGTCGGCCCAACGTCGTCTTTTCCGGCTTTCTTCTGTGCTGGCCCATGGATCATCTTTCCAGTTCTCCAGCTCAAATTCCCCTCTGACACGCAGTTCCTCAGGGCGATTTGCACTTTGAACATGTAATTCATCGAGATCAATGGCTTGCGTTTTACCGGACTGATAATTATCGTTCATGTAATCTATCCTTAATAGGTCGCAAAATACGACACCACAAACCCTATCTTATCACAAGGCGTTATCACAACCAATGCTATCATCTTGAAAAAATGACCGCGATTGAGATGCAACAGCATTTTTTATTTTTTTAGGGTGGGGGGCAAGCCCCCCTGCGGCGCTATTTGCTGCGCAAATACGCGCCTGTCCCCCTGCGGCGCTATTTGCTGCGCAAATACGCGCCTGTCCCTCATGCGTGGATAAAAAGACCTTCAGCATAAATGCCCCCTGATTTCCTTAAAAATTTGACTTATTTTTATTGCATTTCACTCAAAATTGTTCACAAAATAAAATAATGTGCGCTGATAGCATGGAGGTTCGCGCACAAGCAGAGGAAATATGCGAAAATTGTGCTTCTTATTTCTATTCAGTTTTATTCTCGGATTTGCCAGTATGCCCGAAGCAGAGGCATTGCCGCGTAATTTCCGAAATGTGGACACTTTTTTCGTGGGCGCGATGCCGGATGAAGAAGATGTCGAAGAAATGCATCTCCTCGGTATCACGACTTTTGTCAGCTTGCATAAAGTGCCGCCGGAAGTCGTCAAACGCAGTAAAAAACTGGGTATCAAAATACATAGTTTTCCGCTGCGTACACGTCTGCTGCGCATCGAAGAAATTATGGATATCATCCGGGAAGCTCCGCGAAATTCGGTTTATATCCACTGTCTGCACGGCGCAGATCGCACTGGCGCTGTCACCGCTTACTGGCTTTCATCTGAACGGCAAATGGCACCTTTCCATGCCCTGGCAAGCGTCATTTCGCCTAAAGAATTTCATATCAACGGCTTGCGGCAGCTCGGCAGAGAATACGGGTTCTGCCTCTATGAACCCCACGATTGGCTTGGAAAATATTCCGGAGCTAAAAACGGCGGACTTGAAGGCCTCAAAATTTGCGGCGATGAATGGTACACCAAACTGGCTCGCAATTATCTTACCATGACACTCGGTGCTCCTCTGACCACCAATGAACGGTTTTGGGATAAATATAATAAAAAATAAATCCTAAATTTAGAACACGGCGTAAATCCTTACAATGTGGTGTGAGGCAGGAAAGCGGAATGAGATAAAAGGTCTCATCTCGCCCCTAAACGTCAGTAACCGGTACTTCTCCCACGCACAAAAAACGCCAAATCCATTGTGGAGTCCAAGGGGCTCAGCCCCTTGGCGTGGTTTGGGGCAAAGCCCCAAAAGAACTTCTCAAAGCCCATCAAGTTCAGGATGCGGCGGGCGGTAACATTTCAGGCACAATCTGGTGCATGGCTTTCCGAACGGCTGCATTATCCTGGCTGTCGCGCCAAGCTCGTAGGTCATCGATTTGGGATTTGATTTGTTCCAAAACAACGGGTTTGAGTTTGCCGGTATAAATTTTAGGATGAACCGTGTGTTCCATTTTTTCGGCATCGAACCCCAATTCTTCGAACAATTTCTCGCCGGGGCGTGTGCCTGAAAAGACAATGGGAATATCTTTCTCTGTTTTTCCGCTCAAACGAATCAAATCTCTCGCAAGATCAACGATTTTGACGGGTTTTCCCATGTCGAGTACAAAAATCTCGCCATTATGTGCCATGGTCGCGGCCTGCATGACGAGCTGAGCAGCTTCCGGTATCGTCATAAAATATCTGACCATATCGGGATGTGTGACTGTTAACGGACCGCCGGCATTGATTTGAGATTTAAATAACGGCAGCACACTGCCTGTTGATCCTAATACGTTTCCAAAGCGGACTGCACAAAACCGGGTTTTATCCAGCGTAGACATTCCCTGGATATAAAGTTCGGCAATGCGTTTGCTGGTGCCCATCACGCTTGTCGGATTGACAGCTTTGTCCGTTGAAATCATGACAAAAGCATTGCAACCATGTTCGACAGCGGCATTGGCAATGCATTCGGTGCCTTCGACATTGTTGCGGATGGCTTCACCGGGGTTGTATTCCAGCATGGGGACATGCTTGTAAGCTGCGGCATGAAAGATGACTTCAGGTTTGCATTCCTCAAAGATATCATGAATTCTTTGTGTATCGCAGATATCTGCAAGACGTGGTACAATTCGTGTATTTTGTGCTTTGGGTTTTAGTTCACGCTCAATTTCATACAAAAAAAGCTCACATCTTTCGAGCAAAATGAGTTCAGTGGGCTCAAAGGCAAGCACCTGACGGCACATTTCACTGCCAATGGAACCGCCGGCACCTGTGACGAGGATGCGTCGTCCATGTAAAAACTTCGAAATTTCGGCTTTATCCAATTGGACGGGATCGCGATGGAGCAGGTCTTCGACGGAAATTTCACGAAGCATGCCGATATCCAGCGCTCCAGAAAGAATGTTGTCCATGCGCGGGATGATACAGGTTTTGAGCGGAACGGCAGCACAGGCATCTAAAATGCGTCTGAGATCGTCTGCGGCAGCATCGGAATGTGTGATAATGGCCTGATGGGCAGAAATTTTCTGGGCAACAGCGGAAAGATCTTCCAGCGTGCCGAGAACAGGGATGCCAGCCATGTGTCTGCGCGTGTCTTCTGGGTTGTCAGAAATGATGCCGTGGACTTCAATGCCAAGTTCAGGGTGCATGCGGATAGAATTGATGACTTCTTTGCTGCTTGAACCCGTGCCAATGAGCAGTGTGCGAGAAATTTTGGTTCCATCAGACTTTTTCTGAGTGATGGATGATTCATATCGCATGCGTCTGAGTGTACGCACACCGACACATGCCAGAATCGAAAAACAGATATTAATAATGATTATGCCCCAAGGCAGGATCAGCATTCTGACATCGGGGAAGCTTTCGACCAGTGCTCCGCAGATGATGCGTTCCACGACAAAGGGCAGATGGGCAACGAGGATTGCAAGGCTGATTTTTCGTACATCGGCGAGTGAAATGTAGCGCCATGCAGCACGAGAAGCGCCCAAGAGGTACATGGCGAGACATTCGGCGGCAATCATAAACGGCAGATGGAGTGCCATTCTAGAGAACCACTCGATATCAAATGCAAAGTCCAGGCGTGCCCAGAATGCGGCCAAAAAGGCCAATGTCAGCCCGATAACATCGATTGAGAAACGTGCTGCGGCATTTTTCCGATAACGTTTCATCATGGTTTCATCATTCATATGATCAGCTCACCAGGGCATTTTTGAGGGCATGGCATACGCGTTCCTGCTGATGGGGTGTCAAGGCACTGCCTGATGGCAGACAGAGACTGTGTTTAAAGATATTTTCACCGATGCAGCCGCCGACATATTCACAACCGTCAAAGACAGGCTGCAAGTGCATGGGTTTCCAAGCCCATCGTGTTTCGATATTTTCTTTTTCCATGGCAAGGCGGATATCTTCGGGTGATTTTTTGATTTTTTTCTCGTCAAATGAAATTACGGTAAGCCATTTATTGGACACAGCATTTTCAGGTTCAGGCATAAATGAGATGCCGTCGATATCGGCAAGTTTATCACAATAACGGTCAAAAATGGCACGTCTGGCTTGAACGCGTTCATCCAATCCGGTGAGCTGGCCGCAACCGACAGCAGCCAGGATATTGGACAGCCGATAATTGTATCCAATCGTTGTATGATGGTAGTACGGCATGGGTTCACGTGCCTGAGTGGCCAAAAAACGCGCGCGTTTGACGATATTTTCATCTTTTGCGACGAGTGCGCCGCCGCCTGATGTTGTTATAATTTTGTTGCCGTTAAACGAGAAGGCGCTGATGGTTCCGAAGGTGCCGCAAGGTTTGCCATCGCGCATGGAACCGAGGGCTTCGGCGCTGTCTTCGAGTATGGGGATGTCGTATTTTTGGCAAATGGGCAAGATGCGTGCGTAATCAGCACTGATACCGTACAGATCAACGACGATGACGGCTTTGGGCAGTTGTCCGTTTTGGGCATCGATTTCAAGTTTTTCGGCCAGCAAATCGGGATCCATCTGCCAGCTGGAAGCTTCTGAATCGATGAAGACTGGGGTGGCGCCGCAGTATCGGATGACATTGCAGGAGGCACTGAATGTAAAATCCGAGCAATACACGCGATCTCCAGGTTTCACATTGAGCAGCAGCAAGCCGAGGTGCAGAGCGCTTGTTCCCGACGCGAGCGCGCAGACATGGCGGTTTTCAACGCGATTGCCAAGTTCACGTTCGAACCTGTCCACGAATGGCCCGAGCGGAGCAATCCAATTGGAAGCAAAAGCTTCGGCGACAAGGGGTTCTTCAGTCCCTGTCATGTGCGGTGGCGAGAGAAAGA
>JAGBXG010000052.1 GCA_017629415.1 Pseudomonadota bacterium
ATCGAAGCTTTCACCTGTTCGCGCACGAGCACATCGTATTCGTCCAAAATCAAGACAAACTGTTCGCCTGTAACACTAAAAACTTTTTCAATACAGTCTGGCAGGGAATCCGAGTCATTCAAATCACAGTCTGGAAATTCGAGTTTGAGTTCACGACGCACTTTTGCTGTAAACAGCGGCACGATATCTTCATTGCGACTGGAATTGGAGTAAATCCCATTCACATCGATATGAATGACGTTAAATGCGTTCAAATACGTCTCAAAATCGGAGGTCTGTGCAATTTTGAGTTTTTCGAGGATGGGCCGTGAGTTGGCTTTTTTGCCGTAATAGGCTGCAATCATGTTGCCGGCCATCGACTTGCCAAAACGACGCGGTCGCGCCACACATACAAAGCTGTCTTCCGTGTTTAACACCTGGTTCAGTTCATGAAGAATCATCGATTTATCGACATAAATTCTCGAATTGACTGCTCTTTTTAACAATGCTTCGCTTGGATTGACATAAATGCCCATAAACGACCTCCGCAAACCAGGGTTTTCTGTCAAACCAACAGCATAACATAAATATGCCACGGACGCGAAGTGTATGGCGTGGCCCATTGGATAGAGGTCGAGCCAAAAGAGCGGACAAGCAAATCAAAGAGACACTCGTTTTATCCCTTTGGCAGGGATTGAAACAAAGCCCTAAAAGAACTTCATATACGTCACAGACCGTACAAACCTTAAGGTGTCGTCTTGAGTTCAGCCATGACTGCAGCAGCATTTTCATGATCACCCATAGAAATATATAATTCTATGGCAAACTGTCGAAGTTCCCTGGCTTCCTGCGCTGCTGCACCAGAGGCTCGCAGGCGGCACAAAGCGGCCAATTCAGCCCGATAATCCAAGGCACGCCAGCCATTGACTGCTTCTGCAAAAGTTCCCGGTTGAACCGGCAAGGGATGCACTTCTAAAAATCTGACGAGATTGGCCATGAAATGGAGCCATTGACGTGTCTGTTGGCTTTTTCTTGCGTATGCGGCAGCATTTTGCCAAACACTGAAGGCCGTTTCCGGCGACAAGCTGCTTTGAAGCAGTTCCAGCCATATTTGAGTGGCCAATTCCGGCGCACCGAGGCGATCCACTGCTTCGGAAAACTCAAGCAAGGTTTCAACGGAAGCATCATGCATGGATTCATGAGCTTCAAACCATATCTGACTGAACGGTGTCGATGCCATGGAAATGCCCTGGCTGCAGGCTTCTTCATCTTCATGAATTCTTGCTGCGCATGAAAACATTTCATCTTGTTCAGTCCAGGCATTTTCTCTCACGAGTTTGGTATGCGTTACGGCAAACTGCTCTTTCATCCTGGCCTGTTCAAACTCAGACAGTTGCACATAGGCCAAAATACGAAGCCATGAAATAGGCAAATGCGCTGGTTTGATATGATCAAAGTTTGGCGCAAATTCTTCCAAACGTCCAATGATGGCATAGACCGAGGCCGCCGCCGTCAACAGCACAGATTTTGCACTTTTAGATGCTTTCTGAGCATAACCCTGAAGCTCAAGAGCAAGTTCAAGCGCCCAGTCATCACGTTCCATTTCATGATAAGCCAAAGCCAAAGCCGGTGCCAATGCTGCACGGTTTTCCAAAATTTGGGTATTTTGCCAACTTTGTTCCAATATCCAGGCTGCGGAAACGGAATAGCCCAGCATTTGATAAGCCGATGACAACACGGCCACAGCTGCCAGTTCTGTATCCGAATCCTTTAACACAACGCGCCAGGGATAAGGCAGAACCCGGAATCCCTGGTCGAGCATCCTCCAATTGTCATCCTGCTGAATCAAATGAATTTCAAGCTTATCGGTACAGGTTTGTCCAAGGGCTGCCCAGGTTTCATCGGCAGTTTTTGCCGGCACTTTATGAATTTGAAGATATTCCGAACCGGGAATGCCTGAATTTAGCATCTTTTGAATTTGATTGACGATATGCTCGTCCCTATCACCCGACAGCTCCGAAATTTGAATATCGATTTGGAAAGCAGGCGTCTGAGGCGCATCGAGCAGCACAAAAACCGGCATTTCCGGCAAGCTTCCAGCGGCAGTTTTGAGCTGTGTCAACGTATCGCCGATGGCTTCAACCGTCATCAGCGCACGATTTTGGGACGCAAGCCGTTCTCGCGAGGTCCCATTGCCGATATCAAAAGCACCGTAAATCTCTGTCCCTTGCATCAGCTCAAGCTGTGTCAGAGGAACATGGACAGACGAGGCATTGGGTTGAACATCTCCGGCCGCAAAGGTCAGACGTTTTGTCATCGCATGCATCATTTGTGCAGGATGCGCTGAATTGGCTTCTGAACGATAGGGTTCAAACCCCAAATCCGTATCGCGAAATCCGGGCTGATAAGCAAGCATCTCCAGACGTGCTGAAGTCTTGGCGCGTTCGGCCACGCGTGCCATGATGAGGGTCGGACGCGGTTCATTTTCAAGCCATGCATCGCCCGGCATCAATCGTACCCACGTGCCCGGGGCATAGCTGCTGTCATTTGGGAGTCCTTTCAGATACACGCCTTTGGACACAAAAACAGTCCGAGGGGTATCCGAATGATGTACAGCATCAAAGTTCCAAGGGCGGATGCGTTCAACGCCGGCAGGCGAAAGCGTTTGAGATGTACTGGCACAACCTGTCACGCACAGTATGCACAATATGCCCAAAATCAGCTGTAGCTTGAGTATCTGCGTCATCCGATATTTCCACGCATAAAGGTAAGGAGATTTGCAGCAGGGGGCAGCCGCCCCCTTCGGCGCTTTTGGCGCGGCGTATGAAGCCTTTTGGCGAAATAGCCGCGCAGCAAGGCGTATGGAGGCCGCAGGCCGACATAGCCGCGCGCCAATACGCGCCTACCCCCTCAGCGGGGACACCCCGCAACGCCCCGTTCGGCATGCCCAAGTCAAGGCTTGCGCATCAGATGTTTTATACGCGGCGGCGTTTGCCTTCGCAAGCGACAAAGCCTTTGGGCACACTGGTGCAGCCGCTGGCTGTGCAGGCACTCAGTTCCATTTCGGAGGTGTCGAAGGATTCGACCGTGACATTGCGAAGCACCACGGATTTCAGTTCAGCAATGCCGGAAAGCGATTTGAGCGTACCAGCCGTGACTGTCAGCGATTCAAGGGTGCTGTCAAGGAAATTCAGGTCTTCAAGCACGCAATCTTTGAGCTGGCAATTGGTCAGTTCAAACGCCTCGAGATCTTCGGCATGCACGAGGCTGGATTTTTGCCAAACACAGCCATCAAATGAGGCTTCGGCCAAAATATTGTGCTGGAAAGTGCAGTTATGGAACGTGCAGCCGTTGAAGAATGCCCCCTGCAAATCCACACCGTCAAACGTTGTGCCGTCAAAAATGCAAGCTTCCCATTCGGTATTTTGGCAATCGATGGAATGGATGCGCATGGCGCCGATATGCAAATCCTTAAGCGTGGCGGCATCGAGGGATTTTTCGCCAGTACCTTGAAGGGCTTCGTTAAAAATGGCTTCATCTGAAGCCTGAATGGCTTTGATTAATGCTTTTTTCATCAGACTATTTTCTTAAAAGAGACATAAATAGAGCCGAAATCGCCGTCTGCATTGAGAACCGGCGCATATTCGACGATACGTTTATCGGAACGGAGAGCATCCATCGTTCCTTCTTTAATGACAGGTGTGTTTTCGCTGTGAAGGCCTTTGCCGCAAATGATAAGTGCGTAAGGCTTCTTGTCCCGAATGCATGCTGAAATAAAGTCATCGAGCCGCGACATCGCAGCATTGAGCGTCATGCCGCGCAATTTCAGGGTAATGATAATGCCGTAACGTGCCTCATACCGTTTGATATCGCGCAGGAGCTGCTTTTGAGCTGTGGTCATGGCATCGACCATATCCGGTCTTTCGAGGATATCATCGCCTTTTTCGATCTGTGTAACAGAAACTTCCGGTGCGACGAAATCTGTTTTCATGCCGGGTGCATTTTGAGCTGCACTCAGTTCGACATTGACCGGAGAAAAATTCTCAAGCGCTTCTGCGGTTTGAGCATATTTGCGTTTATTTCGCGTCTTGTGCGGCTGTTTGACGGGGCCCGAAAGGCGTTTGACATTGGAAATGGCCATTTCTTGAGTGAAAATGGCAAATTCACGTTCCTCATCGGTCATGGTCAAAGGGGCTTTTTCGGGTTCTTTTGTCGGTTTTGGGGGCAAGTCTTTGGCATTAAATTTGGATTGATAGATATCCACATCGTTCATCGCAGCCATAGAGGCTTCGAAGATTTCTTCGTCCGAGAGTCCGGATTTGTCTGTCAAATCGGCTTCCGTGAATCGGAAATCACGCGCCAAAGCAGCTTCTTCACGGGCTCTGGCGGCTTCTTTGGCTTTAGCTTCGGCGGCTTTGCGTGCTTCTTGTTCACGCTGTTCTTCAGCATCTGCCTTGTGACGTGCCTGCAGGGATTTCAAGCTTGCAAAAGCATCTGTCGAGAATTTTTGATCGAGGCTGAAGCTTGTTTCTGAAGGACGCTTGTTCTTTTTTGCCATTGTTTGTAACCATCTATATATAAACAAAACATGCCGTCATGCGTTTCATTTCGGCAGATCGAATTTAAATACTACTCCATAATCTATCGTGCTTTCAAGAATATCCATGCGCATCATTCAAGAGCCAGATGGCCATGCCTTTGAAAACGTTCAATCTGTTTGGTCTATTTATGAAAACAGTTTTCCCGCGCATGAACGGCGTACTTGGGCTGATTATGCGCGGCTCTGCGCCAATGAACCGCGTTTTGTGCCATCCATTTTGTGTGCACAGGGACATAGGGTTGGGCTGCTTTGGTACTGGCAATTTGCTGAATTCATCTATCTTGAGCATTTTGCACTGGCAAAGGAGGTGCGTAACCAAGGCATGGGCGGCATTTTTTTAGATATTTTTTTGAAACACCATACCAACGTCATTTTAGAAGTCGAGCCACCGGAAACACCGATCACATGCCGACGCATCGGGTTTTATCAGCGGCATGGCATGGTGTTGCAGCCATGGGTTTATACACATCCGGGGTATGGTCAGAAAGAAACGCCGCATCTGCTGCAGTTGATGACTTGGCCGGCATGGTCTGAAGCCCAGTGCCAAAGATTTTTAACCCTCATGTTTCAAGATATTTTACAGAAACCCCACCTCATTCCGCAGCGTTAATCCTCCATCCCCGTTCCATCCGCAAAAACCGTTGGAGCTCCGCCCCAAACCCCGCCGGGGCTTTGCCCCGGACCCCACCAAAGGAGCTAAGCTCCTTTGGAATCCTGCAATTTTGGGGCGATTTTCGTGGGTTGAACGGATACTGATTGCTGACGTTTTGGGGCGAAATGGGACCCTGTATCCCATTCCGCTTTGGGTGAGCTTAACGATTCGTGAATACAACTGTTTTTTTGCCGCCATTTGGATGTGATTTCGAGGAAGCAAGGAATGAAAGGAGGGAGCGTGCTAGCGCACGTGACCGACTGAAATGACGAAGCTGACGAAGAAAGCGCGCCAAAGGGCGAGCAAAAAGGGGCTTTGCCCCGGA
>JAGBXG010000427.1 GCA_017629415.1 Pseudomonadota bacterium
GAGAACTTTTTTGCCCTGCAACCCTTCGAACACAGATTCTTCAACGGTGCAGCCGACTTGCTGACATTCGCCGACACCGACAATGCCGGGGGTATAAGACGTACAAATCTTTTCACCGCGACCTTCGGGAGCGGCTTCGTCATAATAGAAGAACGTTGCCGGCAAGTTAGTGGCCACAGGCTTGGTGCCTCGGTTACAAAGTTTACCGGAAATAACCTTACGGCCGTCGTCCGTTTCACCGCAGATATTGCCTAAAATAAAGCGCCCCGTGATATCGGGAACCGTACCGGCACCATAAAGTCCCTGCTCATTCATGCGGTAATTATTATAAACAGGACGTTCCTGCGTTGTAGAGCCTGTGATATATTCGCCTACTTTCTTCAAAAGCCAGTTATCCTTCCAAGTTTTTGCATCCGGAACCCGACCATTATCTTCAATATTGATAATATTATAAGAATGTTGATTCCAAATATTGCGCGAAGAAACCCAGCGATCAAGGCGATCTTTATAGATCATAAGATCGGAGATACCAGCTTGTCGTGCACTTGAATTCACATTACGGTATGCTCGGCAAACTTTATATCCCGTTGAAGAATCCCAGCCGTCAGGGCGTTGTCCGCGAGCTTTAATCTCAGTTCGTTCAGCTGCATCTGTTGGATTATGCATAAATCCAACATTTTCGTGAATCGGCGCGGTACAAGTATATTGCTTAAAGATTTTACCGCCAATGTATTGTGTATTGCAGTCGTTATCATCGGTGCACAGACATAGACCAAGTTCTTTATCGCAATTTTTGCTTGTTGGACAATCTTCATCATCCATGCAGCGAATACCTTCGTGAATGGGATCGACACCGGCATTAACTTTACCTGTACTTCCATCATTATAACATGAATACGAATTATCGGATCCCATCAGAATTTCTGAACTGCCGTCATCATCCACGTCTGCGATAACGGGGCCTTCAATAGATGTCGATGAAGACCGTGGTGCACTGAACAACACGCGACCTGTTTTGCCATCATAAACGCGCGTGTAACATTCATCTGCATAAACGGCTTCAGCCTGTCCATCGCCATCAAAATCGAACAGCGAAGAGCCTGTACGTCCGGAAGAACCATCCTGAGACCAACGTTCCCATAAGACATGTTTGTCGGCACACTTGCCGGCTTCATACTTTTCACAACGTGGATCATAGACCCCAAACAAAGCCTGCGAAGCCAAAGCAATTTCGGGTAAACCATCGTTATCAAAATCACCGACAGTAATGGGACCGCCAACTTTAAATCCTTTAACATCCATCAGCTTTTGATGCGTATAGGTGCCGTCTTCTTTTTCTATCAGGGCATAAAGATGAAGTTTGGCGCTGCCCGAAAAAACAAACTCAGGTTTGCCATCGAGTTTGGTATAATCAAACTCTTCTGCTGTCGCTCCTGGCGTCCCGAAATCTGCGTAAGCCGCATTATGATTCTGATAATTTGAGGCAGAATACAGAGTATGTTTGAGATCCCAAACGCGGTTGGTCACATTCCATTTATAAACTTTACCGCCTGCCTGCATCCAAGCAATGCCTTCCGGGTTCAAATCAAAATTGCCGATAGCATTCGACATACCATAGTCGGCATTTGTAGATGAACCATAGAGATGACCAGAAATCAATTTTCCGGTTTGACCATCATAAACTGCGGTACCAGCAATCACTTCAGGTTTACCATCGTTATCGAGATCGTAAACCATCATGTTATAGCCATAACCCGCTTTATCTCCCTTCCACATTTGCTCATGTTTCTGGGTTTCAGCATTCCATTTGTAAGCTACAGGAACAGCGGAATCATAAGCACGAACGATGATTTCCATGAATCCATCGCCATCCAAATCTGCAGCAGCAGGATAGTTATGCCATCTGTCTTCCATTCTTAAGGTAATGGATTCGAGCGTTTCACATGTTTCAGGGTGAATAATTCGAATAACCGTATCATCCGGCCCATTTTCCGATTTATAGGAATAAAAAGCGATGGCTGTCTCTAATCCTGCTTTATTGCCAAATTTCCCCACCAAAGGCATCATTTCCACCTTTGTTGAAGTTGGCGTTGCATCCGAAGGCGGCTGCCATCGACACTGAATCTGAGCTTCAAAGATACCTGGCTTTGTCTTGAACAGGCACATGGCATCATGCGTCGTATTGTCGTCATAAGGAATACAATGTCCAATGGCACCGCATGTTTCACTTTGACAGCAATAGGAGTCTTTTTCGGTACAATCTTCAGACTTCTGGCATTCACCGCTCACGGGAATACACTGTCCCAAAACACACATCATGCCGGCGGCACAAGTCGTCAGCTGTTCTTCGTCGCAAGCATCGCCTTCTTTGCCCGGGGTCATACATTTGCCATTCTGACAAACCGTGCCCGATGCACATTTCTTGAGTTCATCACATGCACCGCCCAAAACCTGGCTGTCGGTCACATATTGACAAGTATCTTCGATACATTGGAAACCGCC
>JAGBXG010000428.1 GCA_017629415.1 Pseudomonadota bacterium
ATGATAAAGAGTTTCTGGAAGTGAAAGCGTTGCAAAACCACGTTCCATGGCCGCAAGACATTCTTCATTCGTCCGGCGGCAGACGTTTCCGACGACAACGATCGTATCGGCCGGATCCAGACCGTCGAGATGCGATCCATGCCAGCCTTCCATAGTCCGGATGCCGCTTCGGATTAAGATATCACTCATGGGAGGATAAAAGCCCGTGTCTGTGCCACTGACTTCATAGCCTGATTCGCAAAGCAGGACACCCAGTGCGCCCATACCTGTGCCGCAGCATCCAAGCAGATGAAACCGCTTAGGATTGTTGATAAAACTGGGACAATTGCGTTTTTCAGGTGCCGTCATGATCTACCTCCCTGTATTGCAGACGTCATTGGGGCGTTTTGTGTTTCTGAATGTCACAAAACACCGCATAACCTTCCTACTCTTTGTCAGGTTTTATGCAATGTTTTGAGGTTTGGGGGATGTTCAGCCATATTTCAAGACGAAATCTTAAGTGGATTAAATCTGTGATATCGTTTGCAAGTCCTTGACATGAAAGTAAAAATCTCATTAGAGTTAAAATGTTTTGCGTCTTCTTGGCAAGAATTTGGGAACTTTGATGATGCATCATAAGGAGAAAATATGAAGTTCGGTGCCAGTATCAGAAATCGTCATTTTGTCGCACGTATGGATAAAGGCGAAGATTTTATTGAGACATTGAAAGCGTTTTTAATACGCGAACGTGTGAAAACATGTGTTTTTTCTGGTCACGGTGAGTTTTCCAAATGTGCGTTGCAGGCTTTTAATCCGGATTGTCGAATGATGGAGACGATTTTTTCGACGGACTCTTTTGTGTCTGTACCTGTGATTGAAGGCAATATCACGTCAATGGGAACTGAAATTATCGTCCAGGCTTCCTGTGTTCTCACTTATCGGGCTTGCGGCCAGCTTCACACCGTGGCCGGTTTGATTCAGCATGCCAGAGTATTTTCAGCCGAATTGCATCTGGTGACGTTTGATGACTTACGCGTCAACCGCTCATTCGATACCATGACAGGTCAGGTGCCGATGACTCATTTTAAGAGCTCTTATGATGAATACGGCGGCAACATCTCCAGTCTTGGGGCAGGTGCCGATTTTTCATCGCTTGGCGATTCTTTCCTCGGTGCTTCCAGTATTCCCGCATCACAGTCTCAAATTCCGAATCCTGAAATCGTCCGCCGTCGCTCGCGAACAGCCACCGAGAGCATGTCAGAATCTTCGGCGTTGTCGGTTCAAGATGCTGCCGAACAAAGTGCCGTTCCCAAACGTCGTACACGTAAATCCATGGATACATCTTCTGCATTGGAGACCAAAGACAGTAAGACAGGAAATGAAAATTTAGGGGAATTTGCAGAAGACAAAGCGTTAAAGAAATCGAATCCCATTTCGGATACAGGGGCTTCGACGGCGGGTCGTCGCATTAAGGCTTCTGCAGCAAAGGGCACAAAAGAAGCAGAAGAAGAAAGTACGTTACTTCGCAAGGGGGACTGGCTCCGTCATCCCAGTCTTGGGCTTTGCATTGTCGAAAATATTTTGCCTGGTAATTGTGTCCAGATTCGTCCGGAAGGCGGTTCTGCACGTGATATTTCTCTCAGTTATTTCAAGACCGTACAGACCGCAGATTATCGCGGTTGTCGGTGTTATGAACTCGAAAGAATATAGCATTTTTTGCGCGACAGAATGGCGTGCTTTCTTCGTCAGCAAAAAACAGGGTTCTATTTTG
>JAGBXG010000429.1 GCA_017629415.1 Pseudomonadota bacterium
CCGATACTTTTGGCCAAATTTTCAAAAAAGACAGTGCAGGCATCGTCACCTCCACGCGAGCTTATATGAATCCCGACACGTATGCCCATTTTAAAGGCGGCAAAAGCTATGGTCTCATTTATGCTGGATTTGATGAAGCTTATGAAAAGCTCAACAAACTGACCGAATCTGACTTTGTTTATTTGACCGATTTAGATGCCAAAAACTCTAATAATATTAAAGCTGGAGATGTTTTGTGGTATCTCGGTTACACGTGTGAAGAAGGCAAACAATGTCCACAGGAATGCAAAAAAGGCGGCGGTCATTTTGCATTGGAACTTGGTATTTCTTATGAAAAAGAAAATATCAAATACTTCTATGTTGCAGAAGCAGCATCCGTAGGAAACAAACTTTCTGCCGTAACTTTGGACGGCATGAAAACCTGGAACAAACCTAAAAAAGATGCCTGGGGTAAAACATATCAAAAAGGCGACACCTGCCGGGAACGCCGCGTCATTAAGTTCGACAATGTTTATAACTATTACAGCGATCAGCTCAATGTGCCTGAGTATGAAGGCAACACCTATCAATTCACAGACATGTGGTGGTAAAAAAAAGCGCGGCGTATTTCGCTCAAAAAGCGAAATAGCCGCGCAAGCGAAGCGTATGCCGGCCATCAGCCGGCATAGCGAAGCTGTTTCTAAAAAACATTAGTTGACGATTTCGATTTCAGCTTCACATTTATCAATCGTAATCGTGTCTGTATTGTTGTTGTAATTACATTCCACGGTCGAACTTTGATCATATTCGTTCAAATTTGTCACCATGAGGACTTTTTTGCCCTGCAACCCTTCGAACACAGACTCTTCAACGGTGCAGCCGACATGCTGACATTCTCCAACGCCGACAATGCCCGGAGTGTAGGATGTACAAATCTTTTCACCGCGGCCTTCGGGAGCCGTTTCATCATAATAGAAGAACGTTGCCGGCAAGTTAGTGGCCACAGGCTTGGTGCCTCGGTTACAAAGTTTACCAGAAATAACCTTACGACCGTCTTCGGTCTCACCACAAATATTGCCTAAAATAAAGCGCCCCGTGATATCGGGAACCGTGCCGGCACCATAAAGTCCCTGCTCATTCATGCGGTAATTATTATATTTCGGACGTTCCTGTGTCGTACCTGTAATGTATTCACCCACCTTTTTAAGCAACCAATTCTTATACCAAGTTGCATTGTCAGTCACAGTGCCATCATCTTTAATATTAATGATATTGTAAGCATGTTGATTCCAAAGATTGCGAGATGATACCCATCTGTCAAGACGGTCTTTATAAACCATGAGATCTGTCACACCAGCCTGCTTAGCACCTGTGGTATCACGCCAGGCACGACAGACTTTATAATCTCCAGATGCCCATCCGTCTGGACGTATACCGCGGTTCTTGGCCATGGTTCGACTGGAAGCCGTACCCGTCGCATTACGCATAAAACCAACATCCTTGTGAATCGGTGATGTGCAAGTGTACTGCTTAAATAACTGACCGCCAATATACTGCGTGTTGCAGTCATTGTCTGTTTCGCACAAACAAAGTCCTAGAGTTTTGTCGCAGTTTTTACTTGTTGGACAGTCTTCATCTGCTTCACATCGTATGCCTTCATGAATCGGATCCACTCCAGAATAAACTTTGGAACCTCCGCCATCGTTATAACAGGCATAATTTTGATCCGAAGCCATAAGGATTTCAGTACTGCCGTCATTATCAATATCGGCAATGACCGGTCCTTCAATAGAGGTTACAGACGAACGTGGTGCGCTAAAGAGGACGCGGCCTGTTTTGCCGTCGTAAACGCGCGTGTAACACTCATCGGCATAAACGGCTTCAGCCTGGCCATCGCCATCGAAATCAAACAACGATGACCCCGTAGTACCTGAGGAGTTATCCTGTGACCAACGTTCCCACATGACGTATTTATCAGCACATTCGCCTTCTTTGTATGCCGTACATTTGGGATCATAAACGCCGAAAGTGCCGTTGGCGGCGATACCGATTTCCGGCAGACCGTCATTATTAAAATCCCCAATCGTCACCGGACCGCCTCTTGTGAAACCGCCCACACTCATCAGACTCTTGGACGACCAATGACCTGCATCATCCTTATGAATGGCATAAATCTGCATTTTATTTTTGCCAGATATGACGATTTCAGGTTTGCCATCAAGGGTTTGATAATCAAATGAGCCATCTGCAGCATGATAGGTACCAAAATCGGCGTATGCAGGGAACTGACGTACCCAGCCACTTGCTGACGTACTGTGCCACGGGAATGTCAACAGACGTTTCCATGCTTTGGTTGCACCATCCCAAGTATAAAGTCCTTCGGCCGTAATGAGTTCAGCAATGCCTTCGGGATCCGCATCGATATTGCCAATGGCGGCATCTTGTCCTGTTTCATTCAAATAGCCGTCTTTAGATGCCCCTATGGCAAGATTCAGGAAACTGCCATCCAGGAAAAGGTCTTTTGAAGTCAGCACTTCCATCGATAAATCTTCTTTCTTGACACGAATGACAGAGCCAAAAGCCCCAACAATTTCGGTGTTACCGTCACTGTCGATATCATAGAGAGAAGACATGGGACGGTAATCGACGCTGGCTTTAGATTTGAGCACATGGCCGCCTTTACCGTCATTCGCCGTGGGATCCCATTTGTACAAATAGGTTTGTGTGCTTGTACCTGTCACGAGTTCCATCAATCCATCGCCGTCAAAATCTGCCGCTGCGGGATAATTGTACCAACGCGTCGAAAGCTCCACTTTAATCGATTCCAGCGTTTCGCATGTCTCGGGATGAATAAAACGTAAAACCGTTGGATTGTAAGACCAGACTGCAATCACCGTTTCTAATCCGGCACTGTTACCAAAACGACCGACTAACGGCGGAATTTCAACACTTTTTGATCCGGATTCAAAATCAGATGGCGGCTGCCATCGACACTGAATCTGAGCTTCAAAGATACCTGGCTTTGTCTTGAACAGGCACATGGCATCATGCGTCGTATTGTCGTCATAAGGAATACAGTATCCGATGGCACCGCATGTTTCACTTTGACAGCAATAGGAGTCTTTTTCGGTACAATCTTCAGACTTCTGGCATTCACCGCTCACGGGAATACACTGTCCCAACACACACATCATGCCGGCGGCACAAGTCGTCAGCTGTTCTTCGTCGCAAGCATCGCCTTCTTTGCCCGGGGTCATGCATTTGCCATTCTGACAAACCGTGCCCGATGCACATTTCTTGAGTTCATCACATGCACCGCCCAAAACCTGGCTGTCGGTCACATATTGACAAGTATCTTCGATACATTGGAAACCGCC
>JAGBXG010000430.1 GCA_017629415.1 Pseudomonadota bacterium
CAATCCCGGTGAAGGCGACAATCCCGGTGAAGGCGACAATCCCGGTGAAGGCGACAATCCCGGTGAGGGTGAAAATCCCGGTGAAGGCGACAATCCCGGTGAAGGCGACAATCCCGGTGACACTGAACCTGAGGTCGTGAGTATCAGTGTTTGTGTTCCCAACAGTGGCACATGCCAGGATTGTATCGATCTTGATGGCGATGGTCAGGGATTTGGGCATTGTGAAAAGCCAGGTTTTGACTGTGATCCTATCGATCCCAATGTTTATTACACCACAGAATTACCTTCAGTTTGTACGTATGATGCAACAGATACCAACTGCAACGGTAAGATAGATACCTTTGAATTGTTAGGCAGTTCTGAGCATTGCCGTTATTGCGGTGATCCATGTCGCTATGATGTTGAAGGTGAGACACATTTTAGTCGTGTTTGTGAATCCAATACAGGCGAAAACTATACGGATGATATTTTCGCCAGTTACAATCCCGAAGATGCATCGACGTATTTGACGGCTTGCTCGGATTATTGTGAATCAGGCTGGGCCGATTGTGATGGCGATTTGAGCAACGGGTGTGAAGTTCAGCTGGTTGCATTTGATGAAACCGGAGTTGGGACAGCAACTGAGAATGCTCATATTATGAGTCGTGATTTGGACGGTGACAAACATGGTGAGCCCGAACCATTTTATTACCAATATTGCTGTGGCAATTCGGATGTTTGTTATGCTTTGCCAAATACCCATTACAATGCCACGGACAGCTGGAATAAAGCAGTAAACCCTGAACCTGATGTCAAAGTTGCTAATAATATTTTAGATTGCGATGAAACAAATCCAGCGCGTTTTATAGGTAATGTTGAGATTTGTGACAATATTGACAATGACTGTAATGAAGAAACGCCTGATGGTAGAGATGCTAAATTTGGGGAAATTGCCTTCGATGCTCAGTGTTCATTGATAGATCGCGAAGGTCATGTGGTCACATCCGAAGGCACAGTTAAATGCAATAGCAATGCTCAGGAAATGTATTGTCATAATCCTGGTATGTTAGTTGGTGTCGAGGATGCTCAATGCGATGGTATTGATGATGACAAAGACGGACTTTATGATGAAGATTATGTTGAAACGCCATGTACCATAACGCCAGAAGTTGCGGTCAAAGATCCTAACGTTACGAGTCTTTGTGCTGTTGGTGTAAAGATCTGCAAAGATGCTCAGGAGGTCTGTATGCCGATGTTTACAGCACGCGAGTATGATTTCTATGGAGATAACATCGATTCCAACTGTGACGGCGAAGATTATGATATTGCAAATGCTGTTTATATTAATCAGTTTGGTAACAATGGTGAAACGCTTGGTAATGACAAAGAACACACAGGTAAGGCTGATAGTCCTGTAGCCTCGTTACAGCGGGCGATGGCATTGGCTTGCGATGGTCGTATTCCCAATTATTGTCATGATATCATCGTTAGTGCCCACGTCGGTACGACGATTTCCAATGATCCTTGGGATAAGAATCGAGTGTCTATTCCAGCATTTGCGAATATTTGGAATCCAAACCTCAAACCGGCTCCAGCGCAAATAAGTGATCTGTATGAAACTTGTATTCAAGAAGGGTGTGCTGATGGCTACCAGTATATTGGCGAAAATTATGCGCCTAAAGAAGCAACTCGCATTTATGGTGGTTTTATCCGACACACATCTGGTCGATGGGTTGCGTCTTCAATGCCTTCTGAAATGAGACATATTGAAACATCTACTTATTATAATGAGACTTTGTTATATCCAGATTCTGCTGATAATTCAAATAAGGGGCAGCCATTATCGCTTAAACTTCAAAATATGAAGTTTATTTATGATGGAAGCACGGTATTGTCTAAGTCTAGTCAGAGCCAGAACAAAGAAGGGCGTTCGCTGACGGGATTGAGTTGTGGCAGGGCTGGATGTCGTCACTTGACGCTTGTGAATACAGAAATTCAAATCATCGGTTCAAATGGACAAGATTATACAGATGGATATGCAAATATTGATATATGGCAAAATGATAAAACTGGTGTAAATGGGGATGTTCGGGTTTATATCAGATCGGATTCGCATTCGCCACTTGTTTTGGGGCATAATGAGTTTTTGTCAAACTATAATAATAATGCCGTTTTCAACAGTTATATGAAAAACAACGGGGGACGTATTGAATGGAGTACGGTTCCTTCTAGTTATTATAGTAAAACATGTCCGGATGGTAAATCACCGCGCGGAGGAGCGCCGGGGTCCAATTGTGATATGCCATCATCCGATGGCACATCATCCGTATGTCTGTCTGCTTTAAATGAATATAATATGCATATGGGTAAGGATGGTAATGCCGGTGGCACAGGGGGAAATGCAGGCAAAGGTGCATCCGCAAGCACGGTCAATAATAGCATTACCGATACAATCCCTTCACCGAATACACCCAATATGAATGGTGGCAATGGTGCAAACGGTGCCGCAGGTAATCTGGCTTCGACAGATTGCTCGTTGATGAGTGCAAGCAAAAGCTATCTCATCAAATGTGCGAGAAGCAAGGGTGCCGGTGGTCATGGTCACTCTGGCGGCGGCGGCGGCGGCGGTACGCTGTACCATGTCTACTCGTCAAACGAAGCTAAGACTAATGGTA
>JAGBXG010000431.1 GCA_017629415.1 Pseudomonadota bacterium
ACTTATGACCTACCGGGTATGAACCGGTTACTCTAGCCAACTGAGTTATCCAGCCATAAAAAAATGGTTGCGGGGGGGAGATTTGAACTCCCGACCTTCGGGTTATGAGCCCGACGAGCTACCGGACTGCTCCATCCCGCATCAAGCCGTCCGCCCTCAGCGAACGGCGCGCCTTCTGCACGTTTTAGCAGGATTCGTCAAGGAAATTTTCAATCGTTATCAAATTTTTTACATCGTTCCACGATACGTCCCGCCCGGGCCCCACGGCCTGTTCCGTATGCCGATGCAATTGCCTGGGCCAAACTAAATCGCGGTCCATCCTCGTGCTCCGGCACAAAACTTGACGTTGGCTCAGGCTTATCAGCAAGCTCTTGGCGTTTGCCATCAAATCGTGACAAATCTAAAGCAGGTTTGACAACCTCAACATTCCCCTGAATACCAACTACAGACTGCTTCACTGTTTCAAGTTTGCCAAAAATACGGTCAAGACTGTCAACAAAGCCAGCACCAGGTTCATTATTCATCTGGAAATAATTAAATTTCGCCAAATAACCGCTGTAGCCTTCAAGCTGCTCCGCCTCAAGCAAATCTGTATGATATGTTCCATCCAAATTCGGATATTTTTTAGGAATCCCTAAATGCTTCTCAAGCATATCCATAATATGCTCAAAAGCCTTAAGCTGAGGCTCATATAAAATCGGCTGATTGATCACACGCTTGCCAATCGGTGCCTTGACCACCGGACGACGACGCTGCCAACGGCGTTCGTCAGAATCCAGCTGATACAACAAAAGAACAGTCTCAAATTCAACCCCTACACACTGGCGATGGCGCGGATAATCCACCGTTTCAAAAACGGGACAAAATGGCACCGCACGCATGGGATCCGCCCACTGTACAATCAAACTTTCCCCCTCCGGACCACGGGAACTGTCAATACTGAAGTGCGCTCTTACCCCAAGTCGGCCGTTCACACGATCACGGCACGCATAATCCAGCTCTGGAATCGACAGAACACAGCACAAATCCGGTTTCACGATTTGACCATTTCCAGGCACAAACATACGCGCCACACGGACACCGTCCATGACGACTTCTTTCCCATCTACAATAAAGCCACCAAGCCCCCCGCGCGACTCAGCCAGCATCACTATCAACATTGACGGACCGAAACATCCATCCACCAGCAATCGATGTTTGGACTGATAATCACAAACCCAATCCACCAAGGACTCTTCATCCATGTGCCATGCCGGATGAGACTCGGGAACGATTCCGCGCCAAAAAAGCTGACGCGATCGAAGATTAAATTGTCTGGCCAAAAGGCGTTCTTCTGTCGAAAGCATCTTAAATCTCTGCAAAACCTCAATCATCAGAAATAAATGTGGCACAACAACACCACAGCAGCTCCTTCATTTTAACATAATTTTATACATAAACTCATCTGAATCGAACGAATCCTGATTAAACTCATGCCTTCACCAAACTTTCAAAAGATTCAGGTTCTGCCGCACTCCATGCCATCACATGCTGGGTCATCGGATGACGAAATCGAATATTCAATGCATGCAATGCCAGACGGCCTATCGGATTCGTCTGCGCGCGGTACTTTAAATCCCCTGCCACAGGATGTCCCATCGATTGCAAATGCACACGAATCTGGTTCGTGCGCCCCGTCTCAAGTTCAAGCGCAACCTTCGTATATTTCTCATTTTTGCACAACACCTGATAATGCGTTATCGCCCTTAACCCTCGCGAGGAATCGTCAGTCACTTGCATAACCTTGCGACTGTCTTCATATAAATACGAATCCAGTGTTCCCGATGAGGCCACCATACAACCTTCCGCAATGGCAATATACTTGCGTTCCAGTACGCTCTCGTTCCAGGTTTTAACAAGACGATCCTGCGCCAGCCTTGTCTTGGCAAAAATCATGACCCCGGAAGTGTCCCGATCCAGGCGATGCACGATATAGATACGTTTTTCAGGATGTTTCCGGCGAAGATAGGCCTCCAAAATACTCGCAGCATTCTCTACGCCGCCATCCGTCGAATCAACAGAATGCAATCCAGAGGCTTTATCGACAACGATAATGGCTTCATCTTCGTAAATGATGCTCAGCTTTGGATGCTGAAAACCAAAACGCTGCTGTTTGGGAGAAACGGTTTTCACCATATCTCCGGGCGACAACATATAGGTTGCCTTCGTCACCGGGACATCATTCACCCACACACATTGATGCTGAATCAGGCTTTTGATAACCGCACGGGACTTTTGACCCAAATTTTCACATAAAAACTGAATCAAAGTGGACGATGATTTCACGCCATAGCTTTCCCCTTGCGGCACACGCGTTTCACCTGGATACGCCCTACCACCCTCCGATATTTTATCCCCCCCTGAAGACGC
>JAGBXG010000432.1 GCA_017629415.1 Pseudomonadota bacterium
TGAATCCTATCGACCCAACGATCGTATCGTGGCTTATGTCAAAAAAGTTCAACGCTCAAGCCGCGATCCACAGATCATTCTCAGCCGCACAGATCCCGCACTCGTCATCAAACTGTTTGAACAACAAGTCCCCGAAATCGATGAAGGCGTCGTCCAAATCCTTCGTGTCGCTCGTCAGCCAGGAATGCGCACAAAAGTTGCCGTCTATTCCAGCCAGAATGACATCGATCCCGTTGGCGCTTGCGTCGGTATGCGCGGTCAACGTGTACAAGCCGTCGTCTCCGAACTTCGTGGCGAAAAAATCGATATCGTACCCTTCCATGCTGAACCCGCCCGTTTCGTCTGCAGCGCCATCAGCCCTGCAGAAGTCTCCAAAGTCCTCATCGATGAAGCCTCCACTTCTATGGAACTTATCGTTCCCGACGATCAACTCTCATTAGCGATCGGACGCGGTGGACAAAACGTCCGCCTCGCAGCCCAGCTCACAGGCTGGAACCTCGATATCATCAGCGAATCCAGACTCGCTGAAATCATGCAGGAAGCCAAACGCTCACTCCTCAATCACGGTATCGAAGACGAATCACTCATCGATACACTCTTCACACTCGGTTACAACAAACTCGAACATATCGCGCGCGTGGACCCCTTGGAACTCGCTCAAATCCCCGGCTTTGGTATGGATAATGCCGAACATATCGTCAGCGTCGCCATGGAAATCTTGGCCGAATCCAAAAAAGTTCGTACCAACAAAGAAGAAGAAGCACGCAATATTAAAGCTATCGCTACCTATCTCGGCTTGACAAACAATCAAGCTCGTCAGGTATATGCCGCCGGGTACAAAGATCTCAGCATCCTCTTCCTCGAAAGCGATCCGCATCGTCTCGATGCTAAAACGGGTATCGGTCAAAACCGTGCACCTGAACTCATCGAAGATCTCTATACCATCGCCACTGAAGACGGCGTCTATACCGAAGAAGAACTCGCAGAAGCTCGCGAAATCTTCGACCGCAGCCTCAGAGAACTTCCCAACTGCACACTCGCTCAAGCCTATAACTGCACCGTTGAAAGCGTCGGCGAACGTAAATTCCCCAGAGAAAATGAGGAATTGGATGATGTGGAAGACGTAAACGATGAAATCGAAAACATTGACGAAGATGGTCAGGAATAAATGATGACCGATAAATCCAGACTACAGGATGAATGCACTGTGGCTGAACAGGAAACTGCACAGCCACAGCGAAGATGTATCTGCTGCCGAGGTAACGGAAAAAAACATGCGCTGCTAAGATTCGCTGTCCTCAACAACACTCTCGTGTTCGACTTGCGCAAAAAATTGCCCGGACGCGGATACTATGTCTGCGCACAAATGCATTGCCTTGAAAAAGCTTTTAAACAAGGCTTCAAACGCGTTACAAAACATGATGCGGCAGAACTCGCTGACAATACGCAATCTTTTGTTCGCGAAATTGTTTTACCAGGACTAAAAAAACGATACACAGAATGTCTTTTGGCTGGATTCCAAAGCCATCAGCTGCTTCTCGGCTCAGACAGTGTCGAAGAAGCTGCAAAATCAGATGCACTCGCTTGCTATATTCTAGCAACCGATGCCTCACCATCAACAACTCAAAAATATCGAACCAATGCTGAACGCAAAAAATTGCCATGCATTGGACTCGAAACACGGGCTTTTTATGGCCAGCTGTTCGGAAAATCGGATAAAGTCGTTCTGGGATGGCTATCAGGCACTTTATGCGATGAATTCATGTCTTTAGAAATGTCCATTCGGCATTTTGAAGAGACAATATCAATCGAGTAAATTCATCTCCTGAATTTAAAAAACTCGAAATTCTATAATAACAATAATAAAAGAAGATAAACCAATCGTCCGAAAGCGCCGATGGTTGCGTCATACAGGCGCGGACGGGCATTGTGTTGTGTTGGATGAGTCTCCGGAGCACATTATTTATCTGGATGATTTTTGACGCAGGAAGGGCTCAGAGAGAGAGCATGGCGAAGACGAAAGTGATGGATTTGGCGGCAACCATGAATATGGATTGCCAGCAGTTAATTGAACAGATTAACGCCCTTGGCTTGGGATTCAGCGTTCGTGCAAAAACAAATGCATTAACGGATGAACAGGTGCGCCAGATACAGCAGAAACTGGCAACAGATCGTGGCAATCGAAGCAATTCCGCAATCGATGCAAAATCTCAGTCAACGGCCAAAGGAACCGTGCGCGTTCGCCGTCGTCGCGAAGTTGAACCCGCACCCGCTGAGAAAAAAGAAGCTCCCGCTAAATCTGCAAAACCGGCACCGGCTGCTTCTAAACCTGCCCCAAAACCTGAAGTCAAGGCAGAACCTAAAGTTGAGGCACCCAAGCCTGCTGCGCCTAAAGCCGATGTATCCGAAGCTCCAAAAGCTGAAGCTCCAAAAGCTGAAGCTCCAAAAGCTGAAACGGTTACCAAAGCTTCTGAAACAGCTGACAACGAAGTGAAACCTGCAATCACAGAACCTGTTGCTGTAGAACCCGTCGTTGCAGAACCTGCAATCACAGAAACTGCGGTCACAGAACCTGCTAAAACAGATGTTGAGCCCAGTATGCCCGAAACAGCTCAGGAAGAAGTAAAATCTGAACCTGCCGTTGAAACAGCTGAACCTCAAGTCGTAGAAAAAGCAGAAGAAACGAAACCTGCTCAAAAAACAGACGATACACCTGCCGAAGATCCCAAAACAGCCAAAGATAAAAAAGCTGCAAAAGATAAAAAAGCTGCAAAAAAAGCCGAAAAAGAAAAGAAAAAGAACGATAAATTCCTCGTTCTCGGCGCAAAACTCGATAAAGATGTGCCCTTCACTTTCGGCACTGCAGGGTTCTCTGATTCTGAAACATCCGATGCTTTCACTGTCGATGTCGACGATGTCGATGATGAAGAACAAGAAACGCGTCAAAATCAGAAGCGGAATAAAAATAAAAATAACCGCAAGCCTGGTGCGGGCATGGATGATGACGGCATGTCTGACAACGGCAATGACAGCCACAAAAAGACCAATCGTCCGTCCAATATTACCGGTGCTATCGATCCGGAATTGATCCGCGCAATGCTCGATAGAGATAACAAGAAATTCGGCAACAGCGGCGGCAATAACGACAATAAAGGCGGCAAAAAATCAGGAGCACGCACAGTCGTCAATTCCAGCCAGTTCTATGGTGGACAAAATAATCCTAAACCCCAAAATGTTCCCCACGCCGCTCCTAAAAAAGCAAAACGCAATAAACCAATGACGGCTGCTGAACGTGCCGCAGCACATCCGCAAGCTTCAGAACACAAACGCGTGGTCAAAGTCTCAGAAAACATCGCCGTTTCTACACTTTCCAACGAACTCGGCGTCAAATCTGCTGAAGTCATTCGCTTCTTGATGAAAGAACTCGGCATGATGGTCACCGTCAATCAGACAATTGATGTCACCACTGCCGAACTCGTTGCCGCTGAATACGGCTTCACCATTCAAGATGTCAGCTTTAAAGAAGAAGCTTTCACCACTTCTGAAAGCGATAAACCTGAAGAACTCGAACTTCGCGCCCCGATCGTCACCGTCATGGGTCACGTTGACCACGGTAAAACCTCGCTGCTTGACGCGCTTCGCAATTCTCGCGTGACCGCCACAGAAGCCGGCGGCATTACGCAACATATCGGTGCTTCCAGTATTGATACAGATACCGGCAAAGTCGTCTTTCTCGATACGCCGGGCCACGAAGCATTTACCGCACTTCGTGCTCGCGGGGCCAAAGTTACCGACGTTGTCGTTCTCGTTGTAGCCGCCGACGACGGTGTCATGCCGCAAACAGTTGAAGCCATCAACCATGCAAAAGCAGCCGGCGTTCCCATTATCGTTGCCATCAATAAAATCGATAAACCCGGCGCCAACCCCGAACGCGTCCGTCAGGCTCTGACCGAATTCGAACTCATCCCCGAAGAATGGGGCGGCACAACACTCTTCAAAGAAGTCTCCGCTAAAAAAGGCGAAGGTATCGATGAATTACTCGAACTCATTCAGCTTCAGTCTGAAGTGCTCGAACTTAAAGCCAACCCCGACAAACCTGCTCGCGGTTTCATCCTCGAAGCCTACAAAGACAATCGTCGTGGTACCGTGGCTTCCATCCTCGTTCAGGAAGGTACACTCCGCGTCAACGATATCCTCGTCAGCGGTTCCTGCTACGGCAAAGTTAAAAGCATGGTCAACGATCGCGGCAAGAATATCAAGGTTGCCGAACCTTCCACCCCGGTCGAAATCACAGGTCTTTCAGACGTACCCGATGCCGGTGAACCCTTCTTCGTTGCCAAAGACGAAAAAATCGCCAAAGAATTCACAACGCAGATCAAAGAACGTAAACGTAATGCCGAACTTTCATCGCGTAAATTCGATCCATGGGCACAGTTCAAAGATAACAAGCAGCTCAATGTCATCATTAAGGCTGACGTTCAGGGTTCGCTCGAAGCTTTGACAAAATCCCTCGGCGCACTTTCCACCGAAGATGTCGAACTCAGCATCGTTCACGCTGCCGTCGGTGGCGCCACAGAAAACGACGTTCAGCTTGCTGTGGCATCCAGCGCCATCATCGTTGGATTCAATACGCGTCCCGATGCTCGCGCGGCCGAAATCGCCAAACGCGAAGGCATCCTGATGGAAACCTTCTCCGTCATCTATGACATCATCGATTACGTCAAAGATGCCATGAGCGGTCTCCTCGATCCTATCATCGGCGAAAACGTCATGGGTCATACCGAAGTCCGCGAGACATTCAACGTGCCCAAAGTCGGTACCATCGCCGGCGGTTACGTCACAGATGGTGTTATCAAACGTGGTGCCAAATGCCGTCTCCTCCGCAATGGCAAAATCATTTACGATTCGAAAATTGCTTCACTCAAACGCTTCAAAGATGACGCCAAGGAAGTCCGCACCGGCTTTGAATGCGGTTTCTCCATCGAAAATTACAACGACATCAAAGTCGGCGACGTCGTCGAAGTCTACGAAGTGACCGAAACCAAACAATCCCTGTAATCAGCACTTACTGCAGATGAAAAGCACGCTTTCGGGCGTGCTTTTGTCGTTTTTCTGAATGCTTACAGTAACAAGATTACATGCCAAACGCCCCATTTTGTGGGTTCCAAGGGGCTCAGCCCCTTGGCAGGATTCCAAAGGGCAGCGCCCTTTGGTGGGGTCCGGGGCAAAGCCCCGGTTGGGGGTAGGCGCGTATTTGCAAAGCAAATAGCGCCGAAGGGGGCTTGGCCCCCTCACATTTTATTTTGTGATGGGGGAAGTATCCCCCCACGCGGCTATTGCACAAGCGCAATACGCCGCTCCCCCCTCTTCATCTGCTGACGGCAAAGATTTGAAATTTTGGCGGCCATAAAACCCTGCATTACAATCTTTGCGTGAATTTTGTTCCTTTACTGTATTCACCCATAGGTCAGCCATGAAAGAAGCCGTTAGCCGCCTGATTACTCACGCTTATCATTTGCCCGAACCGCAGCAATGCACACCGATTGCCGGCGGTTTGATTAATCAGACGTTTGATATCGATAATGTTTGGATTTTGCAGCACGTGAATTCGATTTTTGGACCGGCTGTCAATGATGATATCGCAGCATTGACCGAAATTTTGCGCGCACATGGCGTGCCTGTACCGACATTGTGTCGCACACGAACAGGCGCTTATGCCGTAGAAGGTGAAACGTATGGATTGACGCCGGGACCCTGGCGTTTGATGTCGAAATTGTCTGGTCAAACGCATCATAAAGTTGAAACGATTGAACAAATTCGAGCTCTGACGCAGGCTCTGGCGCGGTTTCATCATGCGCTTGACGGCGTTGCCTATGTGTTTCAGCATACAAGACCCGGCGTGCATGACTTTGAACGACATCGTTTAGCACTCGAAAAAGCCATAAATGATGAACAACTGAAAACACATCGGTTATGGTTTTATGTCGATGAGCTTTACAAAGAAATTCAAGTTCTTACGAGATATATCGATATTAATAAGATTATTTCGTGTGAAAAACTCAGGATAATTCATGGTGATCCAAAAGTATCGAATTTTTTATTTTTGGATAATATGGTTACCGGCATTGTTGATCTCGACACAATGGCGCGTTCTCGCGTGGCTTTTGATATTGGCGATGCAATTCGTTCGTGGTGCAATCCGCGTACAGAAGACGTGGAACCGGCGTTCCAGCGAGAATTTGCGCGTGAAGTATTGGGTTTGTATCAAGAGGAAGCACCGTTTTTGGGGCGTGATGAGCGCAAATCATTGGAGAAATCGGCGGCTTTTATTGCGCTTGAACTTTCGATGCGGTTTGCCCGTGATGCCAGTTGTGAAGATTATTTTGGATTTAATCCGGAAATTGGGCATGGTGAACACAGTCTCCTGCGAGCTCGTGCGATGAAAACCTTGTGCGCACAGATGTTGGAAGGATCATCTTATTGATGCAAATTCGAGCCAAAACTGGCCTCGATATAAACCTCAAACGCTTCAAACTTCTCCAACATAGCCTTGATTTATCGCTGTTAATCTTTAAAATACTTGTGTTTTGTTTTCTCTTTTTGCTGGAGGTTTTCATGAAATTCCGTCGTTCATCCCTTTTTGGACTTTGTGTTCTTTCTACGCTTGCGGTCTTCGGTTGCAATGATCCTGAGAGCAATGCAAAGAAATGTTATCAAGCTTCTGACTGCGGAAATACTGACGAGTGGAAATGTAATATTGAAACAAATTCCTGTGAACTGAGACAACCCGAACATTGCATCAACACCATCAAAGACGGCGATGAAGCCGATGTGAACTGCGGCGGCAGCTGTTTGGCAAAGTGTGAAGTTGGCAAAGCTTGTACGGACAACGACGATTGCGGCACAGGGAATTGCACGGATAAGAAAGTATGTGCGGTCAAGAGTTGCACAAACGATACCGAATGCGTTTCTCCGGCCGTTTGCTGGTTTGATGATACAGTTGAAACACCGACAGATGGTGTTTGTATTTCATGTGTTGACGGCATCGTGAATGGCGATGAAACCGATGTCGATTGTGGCGGTAATACGTGCGCGCAATGCGAGAAGGGTAAAACCTGTAAAACAGCTGATGACTGTGTTACAGGCGAATGTACCAATAAAACATGTACGGGTGATGCTCCGGTTGCAGCCGTTGCCGGTGACCTCGTGATCAATGAGGTGATGAGCAACGCGAGTACCTCTAAAGCTTTTGACAATATTGAAGGCAGCAAGCAGTGCGATTTTGTTGAAATCGTCAATATTACGGATCATGCCGTGTCTTTAGATGGTGTCATTCTTAAAACGAAACGCATTGGCGGCGATGAAAAAGAAGCCTCTTATCCGTTGAGTGGTTCACTGCGTTCCAAGCAAGCTGCGGTTATCAATGCTTGTGAGGATAATTATTTTCCGAGTGATGTTTTAAGCATTTCATCATTTGAGCCAGCTTTTGGTCTTGTCAATACTGCGGAAGGTTACAATATTTCTTTACACATTGGCGAAACAGAAGCCGCAAAGGTAAACTTTGCTGCATCGACGGCTGGTCATTCTTTTAATTTGTCCAAAGATTTAGAGGCAAACAATCCTGCGCTTGTACTTCACAACACAGTTAATGCTGATTTCAATAATTCTCCGGGTCGTTGTTCCAACAACCAACCGTTCAGCACGGGCTGTATTGACGTTTGCACCAATGGTGTCAAAGATGGCGATGAAACCGATACAGACTGCGGTGGCAGCTGCAATAAATGCGCAAATGACAAAGTTTGTAAAATAGATGCCGATTGTCTGACAGGTTCTTGTGAAGGCGGCAAATGCGTGGGCGAAATGCCTCAAACACCGGTGGCTGGCGACCTCGTGATCAATGAAGTGATGCCGGCAGCAGACAAGTCAAAATCATTTGATAACTTTAGTTCGTCCGAACAATGCGATTTTGCAGAAATTGTCAATAAGAGCAGTAAACTTCTGACACTTGATGGCATTTCTTTAGTCCTTGCAAGAACGGATAAAGAAACAAAGCCAGTTTCTTATACATTGAGTGGAAACCTTAAGCCCAAAGGTGTTGCTCTGATTCACGCATGTTCTTCAGAACCTTTCCCCAAAGATGTGCTCTCCATCTACAATGAAAAGTTTGATTTCACAAACAGCGGCTTGAATTACACGATATCATTGACATCAGGTGAAACTGCATTAGCTACGGTCACTTATGCTACAGCTAAAGAAAGAAAAGGTGAATCATTAAACCTGCCTACAGATCTGTCAACAGATAGTACAGAAATGTCTTATCACTCTGAACTTTCTGAATTTAAACATACGCCTGGCCGCTGTTTGAACAATGGCACATTTGCATCCGGCTGTTTTGATTCATGTTCTACGGGTGTGAAAGACGGCGATGAAACTGACGTCGATTGCGGCGGTTCATGTGCTGGCTGTGAACTTGAACAAGCTTGTACAAGTGGCAGCGATTGTGCCTCGGGTAACTGCGTTGCCGGTAAATGCGCCAGCACATGTAACAACCAAACGCTTGATGGTAATGAAACAGATGTCGACTGCGGCGGTTCATGCAATGCATGTGAAGATAACAAGGCTTGCAAAGCAAACAGCGATTGTATGTCAAATTATTGCAATGAAAATAAATGTACAGCCTGCACAGATGACGCTGTCTGCGGTTCAGGTGCATTCTGCATGTTCGGAAGCTGTATTGCCTGCGATACGCCCCAAAAAGGCGAACTCGTGATTAACGAAGTCATGGGCAAACTTCCAAGTTCTGCTAATAATAATAATGGTATGATCAACTGCTCAGGCTGTGGCAAGGAAGTCGAATTTATTGAGCTTTATAACAAATCTGACAAACGTCTGAACCTTTCAACTTTAAGCGTTAAACTTGTCAAAGAAGAAGATGGTGCCGAAAAGTCCATTCCGCTTACCAATGTTCCAGGCTGCCTTTCTGCAGACCATTATCTTGTTTTGTCAAAAGAAAGTATCAGCTTAGACGATGAAAAGTCAGTAACATTTAAGCACTCAAATGCCACTTTAAATGATGGCAAAGCTTACAACCTTACCATTTATCATTCCGATACCAGCGTTATTCATGAAGCTTATATGCCTGCTCATTCCGAGGGTGGTGTTTCCTTGGCCAGAACTGGCGGCAGCTATGATGATGACACCTCATTAATTACACTTAAACCCCATAATACCCTGACGGATGAAGCATTCGGCCTCAAAGTCGAAGCCAAGAACTCCCCGGGTCTTGATAACTTCACGAATGCGGTATCTGTCGATTAACCAGTTATCGAATATGTCATTTCAATCCGGCTTCCCACAGAAGCCGGATTTTTTTTATTTTGTTTGTAGGAAAACTCTAAAAAATTGCGCTTTTCTGTTTAAACTCTTGAAAATACCTTCTAAAATGTCTGCGGTCTTATTTTGCCTGGAGGTTTCTTCATGAAAATTTCAGAACTTTTCTCTTTACTTGCGGCGGCCTCATTGGCTTTTAGTGCGTATGGATGCGACAAAGGCGAGGCCATTGGCGGCTGTACAACGGCAACAGATTGCCCAGATGCGAGTATTTTTGAATGCAATAATGGGGCATGCCAAGAAGTTAATGCCGAACACTGCAGCGATCGTGAAAAAAATCAAGATGAAACAGATATCGACTGCGGCGGCAACGACTGCACCAAATGTAAAGCCGGCAAAAGCTGCAAAGTAGACAATGATTGCATGTCTCAGAAATGCGAAGAAAATGTCTGCGTCACAGCTTCATGCGAATCTGATAAAGATTGTGCCGAAAATCAGACATGTGAAAGCGGTGTGTGTGCCACATGCAGTGACGAAAAACTGAATAATAAAGAAACAGATGTCGACTGTGGCGGCGAATATTGCATGGCTTGCAGACTGGGAAAATCCTGCGAACTTAATACAGACTGTGCATCAGGCATCTGTACAGAAGGCGTATGCAGTGCACCTAGCTGTGAAAAAGACTCTGATTGCCGCGAAGGTGAAACATGCGATACGGAGTCCCAAAACTGTATTTCTTGCAAAGATGGCACAAAAAACGGCACTGAAACTGACATCGATTGCGGCGGTTCATGCAATAAATGCGCGACCAGCAAAGGCTGTGAAACGAACAGCGATTGCATTTCGGGCATTTGTTCACCCACCGATTTTATATGCCTTGAAAAAGCCGCTGCCACATGTACAGACGGTGAAAAAAATGGCACCGAAACCGATAAAGACTGCGGCGGCGGCACATGCCCGTTATGTGGTCAGGAAAGATTGTGCCTGCAAAATTCAGACTGCAAATCCGGCATTTGCATTGAAGGCTATTGCAAAGGTGATGATTGTTCATCTGCAGCCGCCGGCACCATTGTCATCAATGAAGTCTTCACCCATCCGGATACTTCGGCCAATATGCTGCATGCCGAAGCCACAAAACAGCTCAAATATATCGAGATTTACAACACAAGTGATGCCATCGTAAATCTTGCCGAACTCAACCTTGAAGTCAAAGGCACAGATGCTTCACAAACTTTGAAAATGAGCGGTTGTATCGATGCCAAACGATATATCGTGCTTCATGATACCGGCTACGAGATTCAAGCCATGGCCGAAGGAGCCTCTCAGCAAAAAGTCGAACATGTCGATACTGCGCTTGCAGCAACCACAGCCTATAAACTTCAACTGAAACGCGGCAATGACATCATTCATGCCGTTTCTGTGCCTGACATGTCATCGAAAAAAGGTGTTTCAGCGGCTTTGAGCAACAGTCCGGTTGAAACTGACGGCTACAATGCTCTCGTAGAACATGATACGCTGCCCGGTGAAGGCGGTGTCGAAAATCCGCACTCCCCGGGAGTTTATAATTACGCGGGTGCTCCGCAAGGATAACCGTAAATTTGGCGCCGCCGTATGACGATTTTCGGAATAGGCGGCGCCATGCCGGGCGTATTGAAGGCCGTAAGGCCGAAATAGCCGGCAACAATATATGAGACGCTCTTCTTCAACATGTAAAATGCTTATGATGAAACCTTTTGTTTTGGCCTTAATTTTAGCCCTTTTTGCCGCTGCTTGCAGTGACGACAGCACCGAAGTTGAAATGTGCGAATGCGAACCTGATGAATATTGCGTCGATTTTGAATGTTTTAAAACTTCTGATGGCAATATCGCTCCCGCACCTGATGAACATTAGCCTTGTCTGCGCCAAAGTTCCGGATTGAACCTCGGCGCATCAGACGATAAACAAGGCAAATCTGCATGATGCCGAATTTTTTACACATTAGGCGCATATTTTGCAGATGCTTATTTATTTTGTGTCTTTTTTGGATAAATTTGTGAATTTTATCCAAAACTCAACGAATCACAACTGAATCACAGGAGAACTATGGACAACACCAATGCCCAAAAGTCATCCTGGCGCTTTCCCAAGACATTCTGGTTCGCGAATGCGATGGAGTTTTGTGAACGCGCCGCGTACTATGGCTTTTTTATTCTGATCACACTTTATCTCTCGCAGGTTGTCGGTTTTAACGATATCGAAGCCGGCATCATTTCGGGTATTTTTTCCGGTGCACTGTATCTTTTGCCGCCTTTTATGGGCGTCATTGCCGACCGTATCGGATTCAGACGCGCACTTATTCTGGCTTTTGCACTTTTGGCGGTGGGTTATGCCGCGTTGGGCATTTGGCATTCTAAACTTGTCGTGTGCATTTTCCTCACGACACTCGTTTTTGGCGCAGCATTCATCAAACCGCTGATTACAGGCACTGTTGCTAAAACAACGACTGAAGCAAACCGTGCGCGCGGATTTTCGCTGTTTTATTGGACCGTCAATATCGGCGCATTTTTGGGCAAAACGTTTGTACCGTTCATCCGCCAGGAAATTGGCCTTGAATATGTCAATTTCTTTTCGTCGGCCGTCTGCGTGCTTGCTTTGATCATTGCCCTGCTGTTTTATCATCCCGATCAAGGCAATACGGAACGCAAATCCTTTGGCGAACTGTTTAAAAGCCTTGGAAAAATATTGATCAACGGCCGCTTGATGGCCTTGACCATTATCATTGCAGGGTTCTGGACGGTTCAGCAGCAGCTCTATGCCACCATGCCTAAATATGTCATCCGCATGGTCGGTGAAGATGCCAAACCCGAATGGATTGCTAATGTCAATCCGCTGACCGTTGTCATTTGTGTTATTTTTGTCACGCAATGGATGAAAAAACGCAACGCATTGACCTCTATGACTATTGGTATGTTCATCATGCCGCTGTCGGCGTTTGCCATGAGCTTGGGGCCCTGGTTCCAAAATGGTTTCGGAGATTCCATCCTCGGCATGCATCCGTTTACTTTCATGCTCGTCGTGGGTATTTGCCTCCAAGGTCTGGCCGAGTGCTTCATTTCCCCGCGCTTCCTCGAATTTTTCTCCCTGCAAGCCCCCAAAGGCGAGGAAGGCGTTTATCTCGGATTCTCGCATTTGCACTCGTTCTTCTCAGCGATTTTCGGCTTCTTTATCAGCGGTTTCCTGCTCGAAAAATATTGCCCGGCTCGCGAAACCCTCGTCGGTCTCTCCGATGCCCAAATCGCGGAACGCTACGCACATGCGCATTATATTTGGTACTACTTCGTTGCCATTGCCGCAGTCGCCGGCGTTGCCTTGGTCATTTACGGCTTGATTTGCAAAAAGCTCGATCAGCGCAAAAAATCACAATCCGAAGACGATGCAAGTGAAGAAGACGAATAGCTGTCATCGAACATTCCGATCATGAAGAGTCCAAAACTTCAGACGATGCAAGTGCCAGAGATGTTCAAAACAATGATTCGAGCGACGAACCCCAAGAACCGTCATCAGGGCTCAAATCAGAGTAATATCTAGCCAACAGGCATCCTAAGCCGTCCTTTTTAAGGGCGGCTTTTTTTGTGTATGAGGGGGCCGAGCCCCCTGCGGCGCTATTTGCTTTGCAAATACGCGCCTACCCCCAACCGGGGCTTTGCCCCGGACCCCACCAAAGGGCGCTGCCCTTTGGAATCCCGCAATATGAGACGTTTTTTGTGGGTTGAACAATTCGGATTTTCTGCAGTTTTTTGCCGCAGAATGGATGTGATTTCGCTCATCAAATCAAACA
>JAGBXG010000433.1 GCA_017629415.1 Pseudomonadota bacterium
CATCTAAACTGCTGTATATCCCCAGCATGTCCACGACATGCGCAAACAACTCAAAATCATCCGAATCCTCAGCAATCCCCTCATGAAATGCCCAATTCAATACCCCGTCTCGCGAGGCAGCACCACATAAGAACTCCACAAAGGCTGCAAAAGCAGAATAACAAACCTCCAATGGCTGACTGATCAAGGCATGGATATTATGAGGCATTCCACGACGCATCAATTCCGCACGTATTAAAGGACCATAAACCTCTATTTCGGTATATGGCACCAAAATCGCCACGGATTCCAAAGGCATATCCGGTAACTCAGCACAAATTTGAGCGATTTGCTCCGCAATCCATGCCGCTTCCTCACGCGCACTTGAAAAGCCCCAAAAAACAATACTGCCATCGTTTTCCTCAATGCCAATATTGTCTGTCGCCCCCCCTGCAGATGCTTCTTTGTCAAAACAGCCGCACTCAGCCTCTGAGACACACGTCAGCTCTGATGCCGTGCCACACGGTAGCTCTGATGCGGCCCTCTCTGATTTAGCCTCCGGCTCAAAATGCAAAGTTTCATATTGCAGCCGGTTTAACGTATGAAACAATGCATCCTCAGCCGGAAAATACAGCTCAAGCCAGGGCGCATCCACAAATTCTAGCCAATCATGCCTGCATTTCTGCGATATCCGACCGCATCGACTGAGCAAAAAGTGTCGTTCCTGACGTGCATTCAATCCTTCTACTTGCTGAAAACTACCACCGTTTTTAGCCTTATCCTCAATCCAAACTCCCCCCCCATAAGCTCGACATGCCATTTCAGTCCAATCCTTCCTGCATGGACTAAAAGCAAACACAAAGACTTCGATGTGACGCGCCAAAATATTCAGCCAATCACGCTCAAAAGCAGAAAATGGAGCCGGATCAAAAATATAAAGCGATTTGGGAAGCCTGCCCTCTTCATATCTCCAGCTCTCCAAACGCTCTATGGGCAAAGCAATACGTCTGCCGGAAGCCTCCAAAATACGGTCAAAACTCCGAAGAAGCTGCTGATATTCACCGCCTGATGTCAAATATCCTGCTCGATATCTTTGCAAAATATCTGGACGCACATACCCCAGCTGAAGCAATCGCTCAGCATGCGTCCGCGCTCGCGAAATCGCAATTTCTGCATCCAGTGTTTTTAAAAAATAAGGATAAAGCACCGAAAATAAATCGTTTTTCGTCCAAACCGCTTCATCCCCTGCAGCTTTCAAACACCATGACTCAAACAACTCATGAATGCCGCTGCAAAACGTCAAATTGGCACATACCCCCGTTCCTAAAGCCATCTCACGACGCACATAGCTGGCCATGATTTCGGACTGTACCACAACCGTACTTTGCGCCTGCAAATCCCCCTCATCGGCATAAAGATTCTTCAATAACTGCGATAAACTGCCCGCCAATGCCTGAAATGAATTGGAAAAAATAAGTCTTAGCAAAACTTAATCCTCAAAATCTAAGTTTGCCAACAAAACATCTAAAGCACTGGCAAGCTCATCATTGGTAACCTCCGATGCATCCAGGCATGATTCCTCATCCTCAAGTGCATCCAAAAATTCGCTCAAATCTTCATCCAAACGCGGATCAGATTTCAAAGTCTCCGAAAGCGGCTGCAAAACACGTTCTTTCTGATATGCATCCACCATCACATGCGCCATTTCAAGCGCCACATTCTGTAACATGCCGGAAACTTCCGAAACCGCATGCATCATATCGGATGTCGCCGCCTGAATCCCCGAATTCACACCTCCAACCCATTCAGGTTCATGACGAGAACCAGCATCCCCACCCTCATGGCTTAAATCCGAAACGTCATCGCTGGTCTGAACAGATAAATTCTCACTCTCCGAAACTTCCGGACCGCCAGCCAAAGCAGACGCGTCTTCAGCCCTTGCCTCACGTTCTGGCAAAACAACCTGAGGTGCCCCCACGCGAAAACGATAGGCACCTGGCAAAGCCGTCACTTGAAACCGTTCAACCCCATCTGCCGGCATCGGACGCTGTATCATCCGATAAATCTCTTCAAGACGAGCCCCCGAAATATGACGTCCCATACCCGGAACCATCACAGATCTGCCCGAAGCATCCAACAATGTTTGTCGAACCATGTCGCCCGTCTGACGCCCCACTGCAGTCATGCGTTCCAAATCTGAATTCGCCGCCATGCCCTGCACCATAGACGTCTGAATCCGAGACTTCATCTCATCAATCTGCGCAGTCAGATTTTCCTAAAATGCAGCAATCTTAGCCGGATCTCGCGGGATCATCCGCAAAATCCATGCACTCAGCGGATTGTCCGTACTCAGTGCTTCATCCGCAGATTCCGCCATCTGTGCACATACTTGATCCAGTCCGTTCACCAACGTATTCGCTACCGAATCAATCGCCAACGCATACACTTGCCCAAGCGCTTCCTGAGGATTCTCAAGCTCACCCAAAGACAGGCCGCTAAAAATCCCATCCAGCTCGGACTTGCTCATATCCACAACAATACCGCGCTCATGCAAGGCCGCATGCTGCGCCTCACATCTGGCTTCACTTCGTTTCAAAGTGCGCTTTTTCTTGGGTGACTTACGGGCTGAATGATGATTTGTATTTCGAGGTGCAGACACTTTTTTCCTCCGAAAAAGTCATTTTGATCTTTTTACCCCGAATATTCGGCAAGGTGTATAAAAAAGGTGCTTTTTTTGACCTGTGCTATGCGCGCTTCGGGCTTCCGCCCGAGCTGCTGCGCATACGCACAGGCGCGATGCTATTTCGGACAAAAGGTCCGAAATACGCATCGCGACAGGCTTGCCAAATGTTTCCAGCAACTTTACAGTTTTGAAATCAGAATCACAACCAGGATAAGAATCAAAACCGCAATACAACCCAAACCCATATAAATCATCTTGCGTTCTTTGCCGGTCTTGCCTTCAGTCACTGAAAGCAAAGACCATTTGGGAGGCGGCGGCGCATTGACAGTTTTCATCTGAGCCGGAATACGCGGCGCAGAACTGTCAAGAGGTGCACTTCTTGCCATCGACTGCGCAGCAAGCGGCGATACAGGCTGAGGAGCCGGTTTGGGCTCCGCGCCCATGGCAGATGCCATGCTGCCGCTCATCGGAGCCTGAGAAGCCATGCTGCCCCCCATCGGAGCCTGAGAAGCCATGCTGCCCCCCATCGGAGCCTGAGAGGACATGCTGCCGCCCATCGGAGCCTGAGAAGCCATACTGCCCC
>JAGBXG010000434.1 GCA_017629415.1 Pseudomonadota bacterium
ATTGATGCGAAATAATCGCACGAACGACATTGGCTGGCCGTTCCAAATGATCATTGATAGCTTCATAGTTCGAAAGATTTCTGTCAAAAACAGATGCCATATCATTTCTCGGAATGACCTCTTGGGTTTCGACATCCACAACCCAAACAGGCCCCACAAGAACTGATTCATCGCTGTAATCGAGATAAACTTCATAATGCGGATCAGGCTTCTGTGTGCTGCCAGCAACATCTGTATCTAAATGAAGCGTTCTCCATTCACCTTTTTTGAGGGAATTCATATTAAAACGCTTTTCAAGAAATTGCTGCTCAATCAGGGAATCCACGGTCACTCGTGAAAATTCCACATCGATTTCTTTATTGCTTTTTTTATTTTCTTCTACAGCATCGATATATTCTGGTGAAATGACTCTCAGCGTTTTGACAATATCGATGGCTTCCTGATCGCGCCCGGCATGAGGATCTAAACTGACATAAGTTCTAGCTTTTTGAGCCCCCGAATTCAGTAATGACGAATCCGCAGACCGTGCCTGAAGCAGCCAAATTAAAACACCCACCAATGCCAAAACAAGAGCAATGGCACCTATAAGAAGACCATAAGCAACATTACGATTCATGACAATCCTTGAAACAAAATCGGACACACAGATACTGCCCGCGCCCGTTTATCACGGTTTTAACCTCTACGACAAGTTAGGAATTCAGCTTTAAACCATGCGAATAAGAATATCACATGGCGCTATTGCATTTGGATGTCATCTTGCCAAGCCACTTGCGTTTTGTACTGCCCATCTTGCTGATGACAGCATCTACGGAATTCCCAAGACTCCAAAGACCGGCCTTATTGTTCTGGGCCTCCTTCTGAGCCCGGCAAATATCGGCACGCTTGTCACAGGCAAAATTCGTATTTGAAAATGCATTTCCTGCTCGCGCGGTCTCCACACTAAAATCATAAGATGCATTATTCTTGCTATAACCAATATAAGCCAAATAACGCTGATCCGTAGCATCCATCGGACATGTCCCGTCCGAATAAGGATCATCACATGACAACGTCACAATCATATTCTGAGGTACAAGTCCTTTGGCCCCCAGCCAAGCCTCATAGCCATAAGGCTCATTCTCATTGTCATAATAGGTGTCTTTCTTGCATTCATAATAATAACTGCCATTGTCCTGCGTCACCTTAGCTTTGCTGCATTCCGGCGCATCAACCCCATGAACGCGCACATCAAAACGAATTTGCTGCCAGTATTGATAATCTGCGTTCCATTTGCGCTCATTGCAGGTTTTATCAGGACTATAGGCATTCACCACAAGCGTATCGCCGTCCTTCCAACGATCGATTTTCGCCTGGCTGCCATTCTTAAATTCACACGCAGGCAAATCATCCGTACAAATGCCTTTATCTGCCACACAATACGACTGGCACGTCTTCACTGTATTCCAATTCAGGCAGCCATTCACCATCTTGCACTCTTTAAGCGTCTTGCCATGACACGTCTTTTGCCCTTCCGTGCAAACCGTCGGACATTCCGCACATGCTCCATTCGCACAAGCTTTGGGACAAACTTCCACATCTTGCCATGTGTTGCAGCCATCAGAACCCACAACACATTCCTGAACAGACATGCCGCTGCACTGTCTGCTCCCCAATTCACAAGTCGTCACACACTCTACAGGACAATTGACATTAAACAGAAAACATTCTTCCTCAGGAGTCAATGTATGCTGTTGCTCTTCAACCTCAGTACAGGCACACATGCCTAAAACCGATACCGACAACAAACACATCAAACCTAATTTGAATTGAATACCCATGAAACTTCTCCCAACAAACTTCGCAATTGCCTGAAACATTACAGACAAAAACGATTAAAACTACGTTCTAAAACATTGATTTTCAAGCTTTTAAACAAAAAATCATCGCTTCATCCACAACACATCACGAGATGATGCCAAACTTTGCTTGGAAGACTTGGGTGAAGGGGGCAAGCCCCCTACGGCGCTATTTGCGCGGCGTATGGCGCAACGCGGCATAGCCAGCGCAACGCAAGGCGTATGGAGGCCCGAAGGGCCGACATAGCCGCGCGCAAATACACGCCTACCCCCAGTGCAGGGCTTCGCCCCGCAACGCCCCATTGGGGGGCCGCCCCCACCCCCCCCAAAGGCCCCTGCCCAGTGGTATCCAGCCCAAGGGGCTAAGCCCC
>JAGBXG010000435.1 GCA_017629415.1 Pseudomonadota bacterium
CGCCATTAACCGGATTACGATTTCTATTTTAAACAGAATGATTCGTGGTTGTACGGCGAATGTTTAACTCATCTTGGTTTTCTTTATGATGTATTGCCTCAATAACTGATTTGGTTTTGAGCTTTTTTGGGTTATTGCGCTGTAATAAAGAGATGCTTGTATGTAATTAGTGCGGCGTATGACGTTTGACGGCATAGCCCGCGGCAGGGCGCATGGAGGCCATTAGGACGACATAGCCAGCATTTTAGAGGCCATTAGGACGACATAGCCAGCATTTTAGATGTGTTTATTCTCTTTTTGAGAGGGTTTTGGTAGGTGTCTTTTATTTCAATTTAGTTTCGATTAAGTGTTTAAATTTTGTGTTTTGGTTAATTATCAACACACATTGTGTGTTTCTTTTAGAGCAAATTGCTTATTGTAATATTGAGTTCTATTTGTTGAACTGGGCTATTTAGATAGTCTTGTATATTGATGAGATTAACAAGACTTTCATACCTTAGGGCACATAATGGGTGGTAGGCATACAGGGAAATTTAATGCTTATCAGGCATAAAAAAAGCCCCGGCTAAAAGCCAGGGCTTATGAGTTTGAATGACTAGAAATTAGTCTTCAATGCGTGTGGCATGGAAGAGACCGTTCATGCTGTGGCTTGAAGTAATATCCATATTCCATGTGCAACGGGTTGTTTCAATATTGCTGCCATTTTTGAATACATCGTTTGCAGAGTGAGCCAATTCATCGGGTTCGCCCATGCTCATGTACTGCGTTGTTGCTTTGGAATCAAGCACGCAACCTTCAGCAGATGTATTGAATTTCACTTGAAGATCTGTAAGTGAATCATTCACGAGTTTTTCAAGCTGTCCAATACCTTGATCACCGCATGCGAGGGTTGCAACTGTGCCAATCAAGGAAGAATAATCGGAAGCAACAGGAGCAACCATGTAAACCAATGCTTCAATGAAGCGTTCGCAAGTATTGACTTGTTTCAGGACTTGACGGCATTTGCCATCTTCAAGTGTCGTGGTGCAAACTTCATTTTGGCCTGCGCCTGTGCATGTACAGCTGTTTGTTTTGTTATATTCTACACGGCCTGTATTGTAGTTATCAACCACAGGTTTAAAGAGAAGAGTTTCAAGGAAAGCTTTGATATAGTTACCATCCGTAACTGATTTTTCAGTGCTGTAATCGAGAGCTTTAGGAAGGATTTCTCCAAAGACTGCCATATAAAGGATATTAGCCCATTTTAAAGCTAATTCATGGTCATCAATATTGAGAACAGTGGCTTTGCTTTCATTCGTATCTGTCAAACCAGTCCATGCGCCTTCAATAGAAGCATCATGTTTGCCTTTCTTAAGGCTCATAATCATGCGGCATTCACCTTCTTTGCTGTAAACATCAGTTGCGCATTTTGTGAGATCTTTTTCAAGGCTCCAGCGATATTGTAAGCTATTGTAGGACTGTTTGGCATTAGTGACTTCAAGTTGACCATTGGCAAGTTTTGTTTCTGTCACAGTCATTGTTCCGCCGAGCTGCATGTTAGATACCAAATCTTCAATGTCGGGGCTGATGGTTGTGATAGTTGTAAACCAGCCATAATCTTTGAGAGCATCAGTGATCATCGGCTTAAGAGCATCAGAAACGAGTCCTTTGGTTGTATTATCTGCAAGCAGGTCCGCAATGAATTTAGGCATGCCATCAATTTCGGCGAGACGTGCAACAGAGTTTACCCAAATAAAGTCAATCAATGTTTTGATAGGATCTTTGAAGAAATCTTTGACAAATTTAATCCAGTCATCGGCGATCATGTTTTCAACAACGGGCAAGGATGTGCTTGCATCTTTTGTGAAAGCGCCGGCAATATCGAAGTTGGAGACGAGTTCATATTCGCCTTTGAGTTCAACGGGAACTGCGCTCAGATTGATATCGACGGTGGTATCGTGATCGGCGACGCCCACATTGCGGCAACCATAAGCGAGGACAGGGGAATCGTCATTGCCGTTGGCTTTACCGTAGGCGATGACAGATTTTTTCTCGATTTCGATATCTACAAGTTTGAAAGTGACGAGAGCAGGTTCAACGCCGTTCAGGCCTTCTTTTGCATCGTCTGCTTCGAGTTCTGCAAATTCCTGAGGATCTGTGTCAGCCCATTCTTCGCATGTCAGTGTGCTGAGATGGACGGCTGCAAAGTTGATCATTTCATACATCGGGTTGTCATAGACAAGCTTTGTATTGACATCAAATTTATCCTGATCAAGGACTTTGATGGTGATGGAGGCTTCTTGTCCGATAGCGGATGCTGTTAATGTCGCTTCGCAGTTTGCAGCCTTGACGGACACGCCACCTTCAGCGACACCGGTTGCATCTGTTGTGATGCTCTTCACATCCAATTTAATACAATCTGTATTGCTGTTATTCAGCGTCACTTTGGTATCAGCCAATCCTTTGCTGTTCTGATCGAGGACTTCAATTTTGAATTTGCCTTTGCCAACGGAGTGGATGATTTCGAGTGTTTCATCGACGGGTTCAATGAACTTCACGGAGCCTTCGACTTTCTGGTTTGCATTGCCGCCGACATAGACGCTTAATTCTTTCTCTTCGCCGGTAATGGAGGGCAAAGCGTCTTCGATCAAAAGTTTGACGTTGCAGCTGTCTTTGAGTGCTTTGACTTTGAAGTCAACGGTACCGTTATTCAGGTTGGTAACAGGGCTTGTTGAGAATTCAACGCAACCGTCTTCACCGCCGACTTTTGAGACTTTAAGTTGTCTGCCGCCGGCAGGGTTTTCGCCTTGTTTGTATGTAATCTTTGTGCTGGCTTCGCCGCCCACACCGGAAATATCCAAAATTGTAGGATCGAGCGTCAAGACGAAATCACCAGTAGGAGCGGGGCCTGTTGCTGCGGCGACTGTGGCTTTTATGGTTTGAGTTTCGTCACCGATTTCGATGATCAGTTTTGCTTCACAATCGTTACCAGTGGCAGCAACGACAAAGTTTGTGCTTCCCGTTGCATCAGTAACAATGGTATCGGCATTGATAACTTCAACGCAGGATACATTGTTGGATGTCACGCTGACTTCAGATGCAGCAGTTGCGTTTGTTACTTGCACACTTTGTGTGCCATAAGCGGCCAATGAGAGAGATTCAGGGGTGACTTTGAAAGCAGAATCATCGGAGCAAGCGAGCGTACCAGCGGCACCGAGCATGGCACAAAGAGCAAATACTAAAGCATTACGATTTTTCATGAAATCCTCCGTATGGCGTAACTACGCCGTCAGTGAATAATTTGCAGGAAAGCTCCTGCGATTTTAATGCGTCATGATTGATGAGATTCTGTCGAATTTTAGCAATTACGACACTCCGTTGGGATTATACCTGAAATTTGTTATGCATTCAATGTTGCGCGATTTTTTGTAACTCTAGTGTTTCATTTCATGGAAAGGCAATTCTTTTGTTTGTGTGCTTATATTTTACGTATTGGTGCCGACTTGTGAGGTCTGTGAATTGACAATTTCTTCGACAGCTTCCAAAGGTATTGCCAAAGTTTGAGCAATTTCATTGAGCGTGAGGTTTCCGTATTTCATGAGACTTAATACGGCATTATGCTGAAGATTTCTTGCTTCATCTTTTGCCGTTCTTGCTTCATCTTTTGCCGTTCTTGCTTCATCTTTTGCCGTTCTGGCTTCATCTTTGGCTGCATTCATCGCTTGAGTGATGAGCACAAATTTTTCGTTGGCAGCATCTTGAGCATCCTTGAACCCTTTGTCGTATTCCTGTTTATAACGTTCCTGAATAATCTGACACATATCGGTTTCCTCTGTTGTCGTATTAAGAATTCTTGTATCCAAATGAAAAACTTTATTCAGCAGCACAGAAGTCACTGGTGCAACGGCTCGCAGGCGGCAGTCTGTTTCAAAAAAAGTATCCAGCACTTTATCATCATACGCCTTGTAACAGGCATATATTGCCCCCAAATCAGATTGAAGTTTATCGATTTTTTCCGGTGACATGCAATGCGGATCAAAAAGATTGATAAAATAATTAGGGATATAGGCTTTCATGCGCTCATCACTAAACTGAATCAAGTCGTGTAAGCTTAGTGGCCCATCCCATGGTGTTTTGCCAAAATAGCAAACGAGCGTGACAACTCCGAACAGTTTGGTGCCTTTAGGCACGCCCTGCAGGCGTGTTTTGACAGACGAGCCTGCATCTCTTAAGGCATTCTGAATGTCATTCATTTGCCGTGTATAGGTCAGTGCATCATAGAGCATGGTACGCACAGGCATGAGATAATGTACATCAGTCTGATTTTCTATGCCTAGGATGAAGTAATGCGTTTCATCGTCATGCATCCAAACACAGCGTTTTAAAATGTCGCGCATACGCTCTACCGATAAAGCATTTTTGGTTTCCTGAGTTTTATCATTAAAGTGAAGGCTGGGATCATCAGATTGCATGGATACGTGAGCGGCATGAAATGTTTTTGTTTCATTTTTTAGCGCATCTGCCGGCATTTTCAGTGTTTCAGGTTTAATGACTTGTTCCCCGTCATAGAGCAGCAAATTGAATGCATCGGCAAAAACGACGGGATTGCTCATCAGTTCTTTTGTCAGACAGTCAATACTGGGCATTACAACCTCCAAATTGTGCATAGACATACAAACATTGTGCTTTGCACCCAGTGTTATGCCAACGAGCATTGCGTTGTGACGATTTTTTATCCAAAAACCTGCTTTTTTTAGAAAACCGCCCCAATATGCGGGATTCCAAAGGGGCTTGAGCCCCTTTGGTCGGGTCCGGGGCAACGCCCCGGTGGGGTTTGGGGCAAAGCCCCAACGGGGC
>JAGBXG010000436.1 GCA_017629415.1 Pseudomonadota bacterium
CGCTGCCCTTTGGAATCCTGCCAAAGGGGCTCAAGCCCCTTTGGAATCCCGCAATAGAATTTACGTTTGAGTGAATCAGTTTTCATTCATGACATATTAACCGGCTGTTTCAAGCCCTATCGGAGAAAACATGGAACTTTTTAAAACACTGATGTCCAAATTTGGCGCCGTTTTGATGGCACTTTGTTTTGTCACAACCTTTGCACTTGCTGCGCCCCAAGAAGCAGATGCCAGCGAAATTGAAGTCGGCGGTGATTTTGGTTATGTAGCTAACGTTGGGGGCGGTAATAGTCATCATGGCTTTGGCATCACTCTTTACGGTGGTTATCGCTTTTTCGATTGGTTAGGTGTTTATCTTGATCAACAATTGAGTGGTGTTTGGTGGAAAGCTCATCCACAGTCCAGCAATATTCCTGGAGTGATACTTGAACCTAAAACTCACAGCTATTTTGTCGGCTCAACCGTTGTCAATGCACGTTGCTTCCTGCCCACAGGCCCCGTCGAACTTTGGGGACAAATCGGTATGGGCGCAGGTTATGTAGAAGATTGGGGCGCATTTGATTTTAAACTTGGCATTGGCGTACAATATCCCATTACCAACAAGATTGCCATTGGCGGTAAATTTGCTTATCAAGTTTTTGCAAATGATGGCACGACTCACGTATTAGATCTTGCTGTGACATTGAATTATCAGCTGTAAAGATTAGTTTTAATCTCCAAAAACTCAAACGCCCGAAATGTGATAAGGCATTTCGGGCGTTTTTTGTATGAGCGACGCATCGATGTAAAAAAAACGCGGCCGAAATGACCGCGTTTTTAAGGTTCAGCTTAGGACTGAATCACGATTAGACGTGATAGCAGTGCTGACGTTTGACATCGTGGGGTGTGCGACCGGGTTTGAATTTGATTTCGCCCGGCATGATGCATTCGAGGACGGGGCAAACGTTGAGGCACAGGTGGCAGCCGACGCACTTATCGCCGATGACGGGTTTACGCGTTTCGGGGTCCATGGTGATGGCCTGGTGACCGCCATCGTAGCAGCTGACCATGCAACGACCGCAGCCGACGCATTTGTCGAGGTCGATTTTGGGAATGATTTGGAAATCGCGGTCGAGGTCTTCGGCAGGAATGACGTTGGGAACGGCTTTGCCAATGAAGTCGCGAAGCGAGGTGAAGCCTTTTTCGAGCATGAAGTTGGCAAGACCGTCTTTCATATCTTCGACGATGCGATAGCCGTACTGCATGACGGAGGTGGTAACCTGGAGGTTTTCGGCACCGAGGAGGAGGAATTCGAGGGCATCAATCCAGGTTTCGATACCGCCGATACCGCTGACGGGGAAGTCTTTGAGGTCTTCGTGCTGTTTGAGTTGAGCCATGAAGCGGAGTGCGATCGGCTTGACGGCGGCGCCGGAGTAACCGGAGATGGAGGACACGCCGTTGACGACGGGTTTACCGGTCATGTTTTCGATATCGATGTTGCAGATCGATTTAATGGTGTTGATGGCGCTGACGGCAGCGGCACCACCGCGCTTGGCGGCTGCGGCAGGAACTTCCATGTGGCCGATGTTCGGCGTCATTTTGGCGATGACGGGAAGGTGAGTATTTTCGCAGACGATGCGGGTAAATTTTTCGACGAGTTCGGGGGTTTGACCGACGTCGGAACCCATGGCATGGCTGGTCATTTGGGGGCATGAGAAGTTGAGTTCGAGGAGATCTGCGCCGGCTTTTGTCATTTCGCGTGCCAAAAGTGCCCATTCTTCTTCGTTGCTGCCCATGATGCTGACGCCCATGACTTTGGTGGGGTAGTCTTTCTTGAGGCGTTTGATGATTTCAGCGTTTTCCTGCCAGGTGTGTTCGCTGATTTGCTCCATGTTTTTGAAGCCGACCCAAGGTGTGCATTCTTTGCGGTGAATGTCGAAACGGGGGGAGCATTCATCGGGAACGAAGACGCCGACGGTTTTGTAGAAGACGCCGCCCCAACCACAATCAAAGGCTTTCGCGATCATTTCGTAGTTATGGCAAACGGGGGACGAAGAAAGGAAAAACGGGTTTTCGCAATGTACGCCGAGGAAATCGATCGACAAATCTACTTTTTTGGACATGTTATAAACTCCTTCAAATGAATATTTTAATGATGGTTAATATGATATCGCTTTGTTGTCTTTGGCCGAAGGCTTTTGACTAGATCTGAAGGAATTTGGCGATATCCTTGGCGACATCCTTACCGTTTGCGACGGCTTCGACGACGGTGCGGCCGCCATTGGCGAGGTCACCACCGATGAAGAGTTTGCCATCGGCTTTGACTTCGGCGTAATCGGCGGAAACTTTCTGGCCGACGGCGAAGATGACGGTGTCAGCGGCGAGTGACATGGAGGAAGCGCCGTCCATGGAGACGAAGGAGACGGACTTGACGGCATCGTCACCGACGACTTCGACGGGTTTGAAAGCGGGGATAAGGGGCACGCCGAGGCTGATGACGTAATCGACTTCGGGTTTATAAGCCGGCATGGCTTCCATGGTTTCGATGAAGGAGACGTAGACGCTCTTGGCACCGAGTTGTTTGGCGGTGGAAGCGCAGTCCATCGCGACGTCGCCGCCGCCGATGATGACGACGCGGCCCAATTCGCCGACATTGCCTTTGCTCATGCGAGCTTTTTTGAGGAATGAGAGGGCGGTATCGCAACCTTTGAGGTCAGCGCCTTTGAGGTTGGGGATCATTTTGGAGGCGCTCAAGCCGACACCGACATAGACGGCATCGTATTCGGCCATGAGTTTATCGAGGTCTTCTTTACCGACGCGTTTGTTGAGTTCGAATTTGACGCCGAGGCTTTCGACGGCGGCGATATCCTGGTCGATGACTTCGTCGCTCAAGCGTGAGGGGCTGATGCCGTAGCGGAGGACGCCACCGGCTTTTTCGTTTTCGTCGATGATGGTGACCTGAACGCCGAGTTTAGCGAGTTCAGCGGCAACGGCCAAGCTGGAGGGACCGGCGCCAATGCAGGCGACTTTTTTGCCACAATCGGCACCGGCTTCGAGGACTTTGAAGCCAAGTTTTCTTTCCTGTTCCATGGCGAAAGCCTGGAGACGGCCGATCTGAATGGGCTTATCGATACCGCAGCGGCTGCAAGCTTTTTCGCAAAGACGTTCTTGCGGGCAGATTTCTGCGCAGGAAGCACCGAGGATGTTGTGCATACGGATTGTCTTGGCAGCGCCGACAAAGTTGCGGAAGCGAATCGAACGGATAAAACGGCCAGGATCTGTGCCAGCGGGGCAGTCGCGTGTACAAGGGGCATCTTCGCAAAGCAAGCAGCGAGATGCTTCTTCCATCACGAGGCGAACATCAAAACCTTTCTCAGCCATTTCACCGTAGGGCAGTTGTCGTACTTTCGTCATTTTCCTTCTCCTGTTAACGAAATTCCTCTCCTCTCAGAGAGCACAAAAACACCTGCCGCCTATACTACAAATGCCAATCATCACACAATGAAAACACGCCGTTTTATACCGTAAAATAGGGCTTTTTTTGCAGTAAATTCACGGGGTTGTGTGGTTTTGTGTGGATAATTTACCTACATGTAGGGTGCGAGCGTATGAAAGGCGAGGGTTGAAATGCTGCAATTGGTGATATAGGCGTATATGCTTTGGTAAATATGAGAATCATTTGAAATAAGTATCCATGATATATCATAGTTCATAGAATATCTTCGCGAGTTCATAGAATATCTTCGCGAGTTCATAGAATATCTTCGCAGAGAAAAAGATGTCATGCTTTGAGTGTCTGTGACAGTATGTTAAATCTTTATATATCTCAATCCTACCGATGACGCCGTTAAATTACGGAAGGGAGTTCGCAATGGCGTTTTGTTTTAAAAACATTGTTTTTTATTTTTAGCAATTAAGATAAAATTCATATGTATTTTTGTCTGAAGTTTCAGACTGTACAGGAGATAAAAGCATGGGATTTGAATTTAGAAACCGTCAGCAAATTGGAATATCTGACAATCAGTTTCTGGTCGTAGGGGGCATTGAGTTTCGCTGCGGCTCGGAAGTATGGCAGGAATACTGTCTGACAGATGTCAATTCCAAGCAAGAGTTTTGGCTGAGTATTGACAAGGCAAATGATGAGTATGCCGTTTTTCGTGCTGAACGCAATAACGGTCAATTTAGACCAGATGCATTAGCTTCTGCAGGCTACCATCAAGTAGACGTTTCCC
>JAGBXG010000437.1 GCA_017629415.1 Pseudomonadota bacterium
TCCCGATAACCCCGATAATCCCGACAATCCCGATAATCCCGATAATCCCGATAACCCAATCCAGCCCGATGTACCTGAAGATCCCAATCAGCCCGATGGTCCGGAAGTAAAGCCGGACAATCCGGAACAGCCTGATAATCCCAACATTCCTGATTTTCCCGACAATCTGGAACCCCCTGAGCCGGATGAAATCATTGAATACGGAGAAGTACGCGGCGGTGCCTGCAGTATGGCAGCCTCTGGTCATGCTGGTGGCTGGGGCTGGTTGCTCATAACCGGTATGTTGGCTTGCAGTTTGTTGCGCCGACGTCAGAAAATCTAAAAATAACGCCGTTATTGCTCGCGCAATACACGGCGTTTGAAGCCCTGCTATTGCCTAATCGGCAATACGCAGGGCTTGAAATTCTTCGGCATACCATAAATATGATATCCCCCACTCGTGTTCGTCACACACAAAGAACTTGACAGAAACTGGGTGTATCCCTATATATCCGCCGCCTTGCACCGGGCGAATTTTGCGCTTATCGGTATTTTCCAAGGGTTTTGAGCTTTAAGATGAAGATTCAGAGTGCCAAATTAACATTTAATAAGGATTTCAATCTTGAATCGGAAATTCCGGTTGAAGAAGTAAACGCCTATTTTAATGATTTTGACGAATGCTCTGCATTAAAACCGCTGACTTATAAAGGCGTACTCGTCAATAAAGGAAAGTTCATTGCGCTTGAGGCAGACTTGAATGTCGAACTCGATATGGTCTGTTACCGTTGCGGCGTGAGTTATACCCGGACTTATGCACCGCATATCAGCTTGAAGCTCATTGAAGTCACAAGCGTCGGCGATGTCGATGAAATCGTTCTCACCGAAGATGATCTCGATACCGTCACATTCGAAGATGGTACCATTGACCTTCACGCGATTTTGCTCGAGAGTATTTATCTCGAATTCGATGAACAAAACCTGTGTTCGGAAGATTGCAAAGGCATCTGCCTCATTTGCAAAAAAAATCTGAACGATGGCGACTGTTCATGCCCTAAATAGTTTCCTTCTTTTGTCCGGGAAATGAGGCTGATATCAAAGCCATTTCCAAAAACGGATAACACCTTATTTCTCTTATCCATAAGTCGTGGACGCTGTTTCACAGCGATCTTTTTAATTCAGGAGTTTTAAAATGGCAGTCCCCAAGAAACGTATGAGTCATTCCCGCACCAAAATGCGTCGTTCCATCAATGATCGCCTCACGGCAGTCCAGGTTTCCAGCTGCCCCGAATGCGGCGAACCCAAACTTGCTCACCACGCTTGCATGAGCTGCGGCAAATATAAAAATGCCCAGGTCATCGAAGTGAAAGAATACAGCAAATAATTTGTGTCGACTTCCCTTCACAGGGTTGTTGTATGACCGAATTTTAAAAGCCCTGGGCATCGCTCGGGGCTTTTGTTTTTGAGCTTTTCTTGGAACTGTCCCAAACACGCCGGGGCTTTGGCTCAATCCTCGTGAAAAGGCCGTTCCCCTTTGAAATTCAAAAAAAATGTGCAGCGCGTATGCCCTTTGGGCATAGCGCGAAACAAGATGCGTATGCCCAAAGGGCATAGCATCGTCCCCCAAATCATTCCTCAAAATAAACAGAAAACAACGCCTGAGTGACAATGAAGCCTCTCAGACGATTTTTGAATAAAGTGAGTATTATGGGCAATTACAATCCGAATGAAATCGAACCGAAATGGCAGAAATACTGGGAAGAAAATAAAACTTTCCGCGCCGTCGACGGCAGTCCGAAACCCAAATATTACATTTTGGATATGTTCCCGTATCCGTCAGGACAAGGGCTGCATGTCGGACACCCCGAAGGCTATACCGCCAGCGATATCATCGCGCGCTATAAACGTATGAACGGCTTTAACGTCCTGCACCCCATTGGATGGGACGCCTTTGGACTGCCGGCCGAACAGTACGCCATTAAAACCGGTACACACCCACGTATTACAACAGAAGCCAACGTCGCCAATTTTACGCGCCAGATTAAGGCTCTGGGCTTCAGCTATGACTGGGATCGCGAAATCAATACGACAGACCCCAATTACTTTAAATGGACACAGTGGATTTTCCTGCAACTCTACAAACGCGGCCTGGCTTACGTCGCCGAAGCACCCGTCAACTGGTGTCCTGCCCTCGGTACCGTTTTGGCCAACGAAGAAGTCATCGACGGTAAATCCGAAGTCGGCGGCTACGAAGTCATCCGTAAACCCATGCGCCAGTGGATGCTCAAAATTACGGCTTACGCCGAACGTTTGCTCGAAGACCTCGATGAACTCGATTGGCCCGAAAAAATTAAATCCATGCAGCGCAACTGGATCGGCCGTAGCCTCGGCGCTGAAGTCGATTTTGAACTCGCTCCCGAATGCGGCGTGAAAGGCAAAATCCGCGTCTTCACCACACGTCCCGATACCTTGTTCGGTGCCACGTTCCTCGTGTTGTCGCCGGAACATGCCCTCGTCAAATCGATTGTCAGCGACGAACAACGCGCTGCCGTCGACGCCTACTGCGAACAGGCCGCCAAGAAATCGGAACTCGAACGTACCGACCTCGCTAAAACCAAAACCGGCGTCTTCTCCGGCGCTTATGCCATTAACCCCGTCAACGGCAAACCGACACCGATTTGGATCGCCGAATACGTCCTCGCGTCTTACGGCACCGGCGCCATCATGAGCGTCCCCGGACACGATACGCGCGACTACGAATTCGCCAAAACCTTCGATCTCCCCATCATCGAAGTCATCGCCGGCGGCGATTTGAGCAAAGAAGCCTATACA
>JAGBXG010000438.1 GCA_017629415.1 Pseudomonadota bacterium
GCCCTTTGGAATCCGCCATTGGGACTTACGTATTTTGTAGGTTGGGCAGGTACTGATTGCTGAGATTTAGAGGCAAAATCCCTGTGTTCCATTCCGTTTTCCTATAGCCCACCATTTCGCAAATGATTTGCGACTTTGCATACGCCTTGTACTGTGGGTGTGGGGCAAAAGCCCAGCAAAAGCTTTTGCCGTGCGTATTGAGCGCAAGCGAAAAGCACGGCACGGCGGCGTATTGAGCGCGAGCGAAAAGCCGCCGTTTAACCGAAAAAAGTGAACTATTGCTTGCCAATTGAACGTTTTATCTATTAGAGTGACTTGGATTTTTTGTGCCCAGGATGGGCAGAAATGAAAGGATGCTATGTCAGTAATAAATAAAATAGGAATTTCGGCGCTTTGGATGGCGCTGGCTTTGCCGGCGGCGGCTCATGCGGAAACGATAGAACGTGTGGCGGCAGTGGCCGGCGACGATGTGATTACGCTGAATGATGTGCGCAATGAAGGTGTTTTGCGCTATGCCATTAAAGGCAAGGATATTCGCGACATTGATGATTCTGCGATGCGTGATGAAGAGTTGACGGCGCTTGTTCGCGAACTCGTGCAGTCGCGTCTGATTCATCGGCATGCGAAAAAAAACAATATTCATGTCGGTGATCGCGAAGTCGATATGCAGCTTCAGGAGATGTACCGTCAGGCAGGCCAGGGTGAAGAGGCTTTTAAAGCGACAATGGCGTCTGAAGGCATTGAATGGGCGGCTTATCGGGCATACCTGCGTAGCGAAATTGAAGCGCAGTTTGTCATAAGAAGTGAGCTGGGAGGACAGGTTTCGGCGTCTGAAGCGGATGTGATTGCATGTGCTCAGGAACGGGCTCCAGAAGCTGAAAATAGTGTGACGGTGACATTGCGCCAGAGTATTATCCCGGATTTGGATGTCGATTCGGCGGCAGGTTTGTCGTCAAAATCGGCCAAAACATTGAATGCAGCTTGGTGGAATGGTTTGGATTTGGCTATGGAACGCTATGCAACAGGCGTTCGTGATATAGCTGCCGAAAATTCTGAAAATTTTGTAGATTTTGTCAAACTCTATTCGACCGGTCGAAGTGCCGAGCGCGAAGGCGTGCTCGGGTCATTTTCACCCGGCGATTTGACTAAGGATTTTGCACCCGTTTTTGCCATGAAAAAAGGCGAAGTTTCTCCGCTGATTTCTACAGGCGCTGGTTACCATATCATGCGCGTAGATGAGATTGCCCACGGCGAATCTGAGGAATGGAAAAAGACCATGGAACAATGCCGCGAGCAGATTACCATGAAAGAAAGTCAGCGTCTGATTGAGTCGTGGCTGGCTGATTTGATGGATAAAAATTATGTCTCGATCCTGGTCAATCAGGATTTGTCAGAATAATGCAAATGGCGTGTTCGGTGTTGAAGTTTTGCCTTGTCATGGATTCATGGAATGCTGAACATGTGCGTTTTTCCATGCGTTAAATAAAAATGAATTGCTCTCGAAGCCGCCGTGATGCGGCTTCGCTTGTCTATATGGAGCCAATATGGACGAAATGAAAAACCTTCAGGATGAAATACTGGCGCTTAAAAATAGAGCGCATGCCACAATACTTGCTCATAATTATGTAGATGGTGCCATTCAAGATATAGCGGATTTTTGCGGAGATTCTTTGGAGTTAAGCCGCAAAGCCAAAGAAAATGCGGCTGAAACCATTATTTTTTGCGGTGTACGTTTTATGGGTGAAACGGCAAAGCTGCTCAGTCCGAATGCTCGCGTTATCATGCCGAATCTGACCGCTGGCTGTCCAATGGCCGATATGTGTCATGTTGATGAACTGGCGGCTTTCCGTGCTGCGCATCCTGATCATATTTTGGTGGCTTATGTGAACACGACTGCTGAAACGAAAGCCCATGTCGATGTTTGCGTCACTTCGGGAAATGCTGAAAAAATCGTGACGCGATTGGGTACAGAACGTCCCATTCTATTTTTACCGGATAAAAATTTGGGTGCCAATTTGAACCGCCGTTTGGGAATTCAGATGGATCTTTGGGACGGCTGCTGTCCGCACCATCATCGCGTTGCGGTGGCTGATATCGAAGCTGCGCGCCGTGATTATCCAGATGCCCCGGTGATGGTGCATCTCGAATGTCAGCCAGAAGTTGTTGAAATGGCTGATGTTGCGCTTTCAACGGCAGGCATGTTGAAATATGTCGAAAATAGTTCAGCACATACCTTTA
>JAGBXG010000439.1 GCA_017629415.1 Pseudomonadota bacterium
GGGGTTGGAAGGAGTCGGTTCGGGGAAGTTGCAGACGAGGGTGGCGGCGGGCAGCTGGAGGCCTTCGATACCGCTGTACATACCGAAAGAAGCCGCATGACCGTATTTGCCTTCACGCGGATGCATATCGAGGTAGAAACGGGCGATGAGCTGATCGCCTTCATAAACGTCATAAGCTTCGACACTGTCATGCCACACGGGGCGATCGGACTGCTGGAAGGTGACGCCGTAAATCTGGCTGGCAACGCTCAGGATGCCGCGTTTGACGCGTTCATAGGGGAAATATTGGCGCACGGACTGTGCGTCGAAATCGTATTTCTGTTTTTTGAGGGCTTCGATGTAATAGAAGCGATCCCAAGAATAGAAGCCGTCTGTTTCGGGTTTATCGGCTTTTTTGAGGGTCATAAGTTCTTCGACTTCGGCTTTATAGCGCGGTTCTGTGATGGTTGCGATTTCTGTGATGAAGCCGGAGATCGTCTTGGCATCTTTGGCCATTTTATCATAGGCGTTGTATGCGGCCCATGAATCGAAGCCGAGGAGTGTGGCGTATTCGTAGCGCTGTTTGAGCAAGTTTTTGAAGATTTCGTCGTTGGCAGGATAGGCGCGAGATGAGAAGACTTTGGTCATTTCCGCGCGGGTGTTTTCGTCCTTGGCGTAGTTCACGACGGGGAAGTAGTCGGTGTAATCGGTAGAAACCGTAATCATGCCGTTTTCATCGGGGGCATGATTGGCCATGTAGTCTTCGGGGAGCCCTGCGAGCTGTTCGGCGGTGAACTGAACGGTTTTGCGGTCTTCGCGGATATTTTTGTCGAAATCCTGGCCGGATTTGACGATGGCTGCATCGAGTTCTGCCAATCTTTTGCGCGTGGCTTCATCTTTATCGACGCCAGAGAGTTTGTATTCGAGCAAGGTTTTATCGACGAAACGTTTGGCGCGGTCATCGAGTTTTGATTTATCGACGGCATTGACGGCGGCATAGAGCGCGGGATCCATTTTGACTTCAGTCAGGATGGCGGCAGCGCGCGTGGTGCAGGCTTCGGCTTCTTCGCGGACGGCTTTATCCGGGTGAGTATTGGCCATGAGTTCGGAGACGCCGAGGATGCGTTCGAAAGCGATGTCCATTTCATTCATTCTTTCGAGGGTATTATTTTGGGTATGTGTGCCGGTGACTGCCGTAATTTCTTTGCGGAGGCGATCGACGTGATTGAGGTTGATGTCGCACAGGGCTTTGGCATCAGCCGGTGTAGAGAAGGTCACGGGGATGTCGAGGCCTTCGAGGGTGTAGGTGTAGGGCTGAGGGGCTTCAACTTTGACTTCCTGTTTGGGGGCACAACCTGCGAAGCCGGCGACAGCGGCGCTCATAGCGAGAATAAAGGGATAATGTTTCACGATAGGACTCCGTAAAAGAGAGGTCAAAATCAGACTTTATGGTCTGAAATCATCAACGCACGATGGCATGCTTATGCCATGTACGAGCTTTTATACCTATTATCTATTGAGTTCTTAAAAATTTGCTACTTTGTTTTTGATAATGGTAGTAGTTTTATATGGGCGGCTACTTGTCGCACATACGCTATCAAAAGTTTGATAGGGTTTATTCACCATTTATAGCTAGAACATTCTGCAAAGATTTACGGAATAAGATTCATCAGAGGACGGCCAAACATGTTAGTCAAATGTGACAAATGTGGAGAAGGATACGATGTTAACGAGTCACGCCTTTCACCGCAAGGTGCTCGTATCAAGTGCAAGAAATGTACACACATTTTTACAGTGCGTTTAGACAAAGGCCAAGCCGTCGTTTCATCGCCGTCGACCAAATCATCATCTGAAACAACAGGTGTCAGACCCAAGCCTCAAAAGGATGAGGAAGTTTCATGGCGTGTTCGCAACATGGGATTGACTTATACATTTCACGATTTGGACAGTTTACGTGACTGGTTGAAAGCACGTCCTTCGTTGGATGATGTTAAAATTGCGAAAGGTGAAGACGATTGGAGTGAACTTGGGGATTATTCTGAAGTGATGACGACAGACTTGATCACGAAGTTTTTCCCGCTTGGTGATGTTCCGACCAGCAAGAAGGGCACTGGTAATCTTGATGCAGCAATCAGCAATATGGATGCACGTCCTGGCATCAATCCAGATTTAGCAGGATTACGCAGTCCATCATCGCTGGGTCCGATTGCGAATGCGCCGATGTCGATTTCATCGAACTTGAGTACAGCTGTAGAATCTAAGACGACGAAACAAGCGCGCCAAGAGAAGAAGAAAGCAGAAGAAGCCAAGAAAAAACTCAAAAAACGATACATTATTCTGGGTGTTGTTTTTATTGTTTTGCTGATAGGAATCATTTTGATTTTGCGAATCAATCTTCATGGCGGCGGCATTCCCATGATATCTTCTGATACTCAGACGCCATCTGCAACAGAGGGCGTTGAGGAAGAAGTTGCTGCTCCGTCTCAGAAAGCGGATGCGCAGCCCAATGAAGCCAAGCCGAAAGCCGCAGTACCTGACAAACCGGAAGAGCCGGTTGTCACAGATGAAGAGCTTGCAGCACTGGCCGATGAAGACATGCAAGAAAGGTTTAACGAAGCTCAGCAAATGGTCAAAGACAAAAAGTGGCCAGAAGCGCTTGCGACATTGGTATCGCTTGTGAATGACAATCCGACACACCTCGAAGCTCTTCAGCTTTTAGCCAAGACTTACCGTGCATTGAACCGGCCTGAGAAAGCGGCTGAAATCGATGCACAGATTAAGAAAGTCAAAGCCATGGCAGATGAAATCGTCATTGGTGAATAAAAAGTTTATTCGTTCATAAAGCGGTCGTACCATTTTGTTTGACCGCTTTATTTGTTTCATACCCCCCACCATAAAGGCAGGTAACCATGCAGAAAAACGACGCATTATTGGCAGAAGGTATTTTTTCCTCTCTCACGCCTGAAGAGCTTTCGGCGTTATCGGAATGCATGACGATTGTTAAGTATCCTGCTGGAGACGTTCTTCGTTTCCAGCGCGGCTTCAATATCCTGCTTTCGGGGGATGTGAGTGTTCTTCGCGAGAACATGGAAATTGGTCAGCTTCAACCCGGTGATGGTTTTGGCGACTGGGGTCTTTGGGGCTGGATGCAAACGCGCGTTTCTTTGCGCCCTGAAACAGATGTCAGCGTCGGCTCTTTTGATGAAGCTAAACTCGAGGCAGCGATTGCGAAACACCCCGGTTCGATTCTGCGCGTGCTCAAAAACTTCTCGCGTTTGATGGACGCACATCTTGAAGATTTGTCACATGCGCTATTAGATGCTTACAGTGCGCCGTCACAACCTGTTAAAACGAAACTCAATATTGTCGTGGACGGCGAAGAGAAACAAGTGCGTATTGGTACGCCGCTTTCAGCTTTGCTGCCCAAAGAAATCGATGGCAAACCCGTTGTCAGCGGCTTGTTTAACCACAAGCACATGTCATTAAACAGACCTCTTTATGTTTCAGGCAAAGCGACAGCACTCACCCGCGAAGGTCTTGAAGGCCGCCTGATTTATCGCCAAAGCCTTGTTTTGCTCGCGCTTGAAGCCGCACACCGCATTAACCCCAATTTGCGTCTGCGCATCGGACCTAGCCTTGGTTTTGCCTATTTGTTCGAAATCGATGATAACTGCGGCTATGATATCAAAGACCTGGCCGATAAACTGAACAGCGAAATGCGCAAACTCGTCGATGAAGACGTTGTTTTCAGACGCGATTATTGCTCCATTGATGAAGCCAAGACACGATTTATAGCCCAAGGCTGGGATCATGCTGTTCGTTTGCTCCGCAAATACCGTAATTCATCCGTTGCTCTTGTGTCCTGCGGCGAAGTCAATGCCATCGAAATCGTCCCTCTCGTGGCATCTGCGAAAATTCTCGATCAGTTCTGCGTTGCCGCTAACGGCGATGAATTGCTGCTCTACTTTGAATCAAGCGATGTCAAAGATGCTGAAACACGCAGTCTCCATCCCAAAACCCTGGCCAAACAACACGATATTTGGCTCAACGGCGTGGGGCTGACAAGCGTTGGTGCATTCAACGATATTTGTATTGCCGGCGATGTTTCTAAAATCATTCGCGTCAGCGAAGGTTTCCATGAAAAACGTATCAGCGAACTCGCTGATATGATCGTGAAACGTGAAAAACGCGTCAAAGTCATTTGTATTGCCGGTCCTTCGTCCTCAGGCAAAACGACGTTCCTCAAACGTTTGTCCATTCAGCTGCAAGTCAATGGTCTGAATCCCAAATGTATTTCACTGGATGATTATTATGTCGATCGCGAACTGACTGTTCGCGATGAAAATGGCGAATACGATTTCGAAGCCTTCGAAGCCTTAAATGTCGATTTGCTCCGCGAACAACTCCATGATTTAATTTCAGGAAAAACCGTAAAAATCGCACACTATAATTTCCAAACGGGTAAAAATAACCCGCATGGTGGTCCCGAAATGCACTTGGGTGACAAAGATGTTCTCTTGCTGGAAGGCATCCACGGTTTGAATCCGCGTATGCCGTTCGATCAGGATGACGGCGTTTTCCGCATTTTCATCAACCCCATGACTTCCTTACAGCTCGATAATGCCTCAAGAGTCAGCGCTTCCGACATTCGTTTGATCCGCCGCATTGTTCGCGACCGTCACACACGCGCGATTACAGCCGCTGATAATATTATGCGCTGGCCTTCCGTCCGCCGGGGTGAAATCAAACATATTTTCCCCTATCAAATGCTCGCCGATGCCGTTTTCAACACTTCACTCGTGTATGAACTCTCCGTGCTGAAAGTTTATGCCGAACGCTATTTGCTCGAAGTTGATGAAGATCATCCGGCTCAAACCGTGGCCTTCCGCTTGCGCAGACTTTTGGACCGCTTTGTCACCATTTATCCCGAAAACGTGCCGCAAAACTCCTTGCTGCGCGAATTTATCGGCGGTTCCTGCTTCACCTATTAAGGTTATTTTTGTGGGGCTCCGCCCCACCCCCCGCCGGGGCTCTGCACCGGACCCCGCCAAAGGGGCTGAGCCCCTTTGGAATCCTGCAATATGATGCGTTTTGCGCGGGTAAGACGGGGACTGGTTACTGACGTTTTGGTGCTAAATGGGGCTCGCTCCCTCATTTTTCGTCCCTGCAACATCCCACTCCGTAAACATCCTGGGTGGGTCTGGGTGAACTTAACGATTCTTGAATACAACTGTTTTTTGCCGCCAGTTGGATGCAATTTCGAGGAAGCAAAGCCGTTTCGTCTGATTTTCCACGCACGAAAATCTCTGCCTGAAGATAAAAATATTACTGTGGTTGTATGTAGTTTTGTGTGCCACAAATTCTGTGTTATACTCATACAGCATATTAGGGGGAAGCGAACATTTGTGTTTGCACAAAGAAGCTGGTGCGTATTGACCGGTAAAGCCGGGCAATAGCACCAGCCAGCGAAGCGTATTGTGCGTCATGACGCACAATAGCAAGCATCCAAGCGAGAAGAAGATTCAATGGCTTGGTATGTGAGGGATAAAGATAGAAATAAAATATGACAAAAATTGTTATTTGGAGGGAAGAATGAAGACTTCAGGTTTAAAACTGAGCATTTTGGCGGCAATGCTGCTTTCCATAGGTTGTGCGGAAGCTACGGATAAAATCCAAGCGCAACCTGGCGACAGCTGTACAGCGGATACTTGTATGAATGAGAGTACACAGTTGATTTGCCATAACGGTCAATATGTCTCTCGCACTTGTGAGCATGGTTGCGATGGAAATGCCTGTAAGGAAGCGCCGGCTCCTGAGACACCGGGCGTATGCACAAGCACGACTTGCGCCGATTCGATGACGCTTTCAAGATGTGTCGACGGAACACCTAAATTAGAGATTTGTGCTTATGGATGTGAAAATGGCGCATGCAAACCCAGCACACCCGAAGCCTCTTGTCTTGCCAGTGTATGCCAGGACAATGATACGCTTTTGGCGTGTTTAAATGGTACACAATCGGTGGTTCCCTGTCCTTATGGCTGCGAAAAAGGCACTTGCCAGCAAGCCTGTACAAGCGATCTTTGCCTGAATGCCGGCACACTTCTCAAGTGTACAAATGGCCGTACACAGTCGATTACGTGTCAGTTTGGCTGCGAAATGGGCGCATGTCTGAATGCCTGTGACAGCAATTTCTGCCGCGACGAAAAAACGCTGATGGTCTGCAACAATGGACATACCAAACCTGTTGATTGTCCATACGGCTGCAATGCCGGCAAATGCAATTCGAGCAATTCATCCGCTCAATGTACAGAAGATGTCTGCGCAAATACGATGACGCTTCATAAATGTGTTAACGGCACCATTCAGGCTCAAGCTTGCCAGTATGGCTGTGCCAACAGTGCTTGCAAAGAACCGCAATGTACGCAAACTGTCTGCGGTGATAGCAACACACTGAATTTATGCAATAATGGCGTGATTCAAACCGTCAATTGTCCGTTTGGCTGCGCCAATGGGGAATGCCAAAAAGAAAATAAACCGCAATGCACAACAAGTGTTTGCGCGAATGCTTCATTGCTCAATGAATGTATCAACGGTCAGTATGTCACCAAGTCTTGCCCGAATGGATGCGAAAACGGTGCTTGCAAAACCTCAGGCGGCAGCTCTGATGGAAAGCCTGGCGACAGCTGCGTTACCGGCGAATATCAAGAAAATTGCAAAGGCGAAGTCGTCTATTATTGCAGCGATAATGTCATCACAACCATGGATTGCTCGGAATATGCATCGAAAGGTTATGCATGCAAAGCTTTCAATATGCCTGATGGTTCTTCCTTTGCAAACTGCTTAAGCGCAGCCGAATCTTGTACTTCGGTGAACGCAAATCATCATTACTGCGAACCTTATTCGTATTATGGCAACGTCGAGTTTGAAGAAACTTGCGTCAAATCTTACACGGATAACAAGAACTATTGGGTCACGACAGACTTGGCTTTGTGCGCCACAGCTACACAGGCTTACGGCGGTCAATGCAATGCAGATGGCACAGCTTGCGCAAATCCTTCGGACAGCGGCAACACCAGTACTTACTATGACTGCAGTGATGAAATCTGCACACAGGACGGTGACACATGCCTGGAAGCCTGCAATGCCGCAGGATACTCCACAAACCAGGCCTGGTGCGATGACGAATACGTTTATTGTGAAAATCCCAGTGGCGGCAACTCGGGCGGCGGCACTTCCACAGGTCCCAGCGTTGCGAAAAACTCATGCAATCTGAGCAGCACCAAGATTAAAGCCATCGAACCTTTTGGAGAATGCACCACAAGCAACGAAGACTGCGAAGTCCATGTCTGCTGGCTCGATTCTCAATACAACACTTATTTCACCGAATATTTGGTCTGCATGGACTTGAGTGCATACGATCCTTCATACGGCTATATGTGGTATCCCGTGGACGGCATCTATATGCAATGCAACAACAAATGCGCCACATCTTCGCAAGCCTGTGACAGCCAGGGCGGCCAATACGGCCAATATCAATAACTTCCATCCATCACTGTTGAGGGGTTCATTTTGAGGGGGCCAAGCCCCCTACGGCGCTATTTGCTGCGCAAATACGCGCCTACCCCCAATGCGTGGCTGCCGCCCCGCAACGCCCCGCTCCGGCATCATTCCGTGAGCCGCATTTGCTCAGGGCTAACAAAATAACTTACTTCTGAAAATGAAAAATACCGCCCCCATGATGCATAACATGGCCAAAAAATAATCAAGCGTTATCTTTTCTTTCAGAAATATGACAGAAATCGGAATAAATACTGTCAATGCAATCGCTTCCTGCAGAATTTTTAATTGCGGAATCGTCAGAACTTCGTTGCCCAGACGATTGGCAGGCACCTGAAGCAAATATTCAAACAAAGCAATGCCCCAGCTGATTAAAGCTGCAATAATCCAAGGCTTGGACGACAAACTCTTGAGATGACCATACCAGGCTATCGTCATAAAAACATTGCTCAATACAAGCATTCCAATCGTGATAAGAATCGTTTTCATACGCCATACCCCCTTGCACCAAGATGAATTTTCTCAAGTTTTGCATCTTTTCTCATATCGCCGGTGCGTTCATTTTCCGGGGCAATCGTCAATAATAATGCCGTGCGCTCCTGATGATGCCCAGAGTTTCCCGCTGCCCCAGGGCTCAACCAAAGCACCTGACCATGGGCACTCTCAATTTGGGTACACCAATATCCGTGATAATGCCCGGAAATGAGAATATCTGTCGGCTTGCAAAGTATCCTCGAATGCAAATCATAAACAGGTCGAATGATGTCACCGGCATTGTGCACAATTGTCAATCGAATGCCTCCCAAAGTCTGATGTTCCAGCTTTTCGAGATAATAAAATTCTTCGCCATCAATATTGCCACGCACGGCAATCGTGGGAGCAATGCGATCCAAATCACGAATCACTGTCGCACGGCCAACATCTCCTGCATGTAAAATATAATCTACGCCGGCAAATACTTCTGGCAAAGCAGGATGAAAAAAACCATGTGTGTCTGAAATAATACCCAGTTTCATGATGTTTGATTCAATCAAGTTTATCGTATATCAGTTTTCTATTTTGGGCATATCCAAAACCCAAAATCTCAGAAAACACAGAACGCGGGCTGATACGCCCGGACACCAATTTTGTCTATAAAAATAGGCGCTACATTAGACATATGCCGTCACGGTATACGCAAAATTCTTATGGGACTACGCCCCAAACCACACCAAGGGACTGAGCCCCTGGAACCCACATTAGAAACCACGTTTTTGTAGGTCTGACGAGTACCAAACACCAACATTGAGGGGCAAAATGGGACCCTGTATCCCATTCCGCTTTCCTGTAACACACCACTTCGTAAATCTTTTGCGTCTTTGCGTACACCGTTGGGGGACCGATGGTTAACGTCTAAAGACAAAATGGAACCCTGTTTCCCATTCCGCATCCTCAAATACGCAAAATGTTGTTCCACAGCATATGCAAAAAGTCTAAAACTTTTCCCTGCCTCTGCTTTAGCTGAGTTTCATTGATCCTGCATTTTCACTCAGCCACTCACTCCAGCTGTATCATAAGAACAATTCGATGTTTTTTGCCTATATCTTAGCTCTGTTCGGCATCGCACTTTTTGGCGCAACCCTCGTGGCAACATATCTGCATACGGGCAGATTTTTCGGCCATACTTTGTCACAATGGATTCAAAAAACTCGGCTCAAAGAAGATGAAACTTCAGCCACTAAATTACTGAATGTTCGAAAACGCATCGAACACTTTGCACATGATGTCGTCAAACATCGCCTGCTCGGACTCGAATCCCTTCTAGAAGAAACACATACTGCACTACAAAACTCAAACGCAGAACACCCACCATTGTCCCAAGAACAACAAGTGGCGTTTCGAGAAGAATTTTTTCGTCTGTGCGGCATCAAAGCAAAACCAGAAGAACGACTTTGGCAACGTTGGATCGACTTTTTTATAGATATCTATCAATTTACAGGCAAATATACAGCAGCACCGTTCATCGATCCCATGTTCAAAACAACCCATGTCTTGCTGCTGAAACTGCGCGCCTTAATGACGCTTTACATTAAAACAGAACGCAGCAATGACCTCTCGTTGCCCAATATCAACAAACTCAATGTTACACAATGCAGTCAAACTTATACAAACTTATTGGCACTTGCCGATGCTTGCAGAATGATCATCAATCCCGAAGATATCATTCAAAAAGCAATACAAACACTAGAAGTTCAAACTGGCGGCAGCGGTGTTTCCGCACGCATTCAAAGATTTGGACATGTTCAAGGTGAACTCTTATCTTCAGCCTCATCTAAAGTCTTGAGCATGTGCCTCCTGAGACTGCTCGATAACGCATTGAACGTCAGCCACAATATTGCCATCGATGCCTTCATCGATACCGATGAATTCACAGGCATACAAACACTCGTCTTTAAAGTTTACGACTCCAACGAAAAAATACCTTCCGTCTCAGATTACGGCATGGGACTGCGCGGTGTCATTCATACCCTCAACACCTTTGAAAGCGGATTCTATTATCGCTCAGAACCTCGCGAAATCTATCAAAAAGCCGCCATCATCGCATTGCCTGTTTCTCAAGTCTGCGACTTTCCTGTCACAAAACTCAGTTGGAAACATATTTTAAGCTCAACACTCATATTACTCATAAACCTCATCGGACTGTTCGGATGCTTTCTGTTCGTCATAGGAGGTCCCCCCGTCGAATTCGCAGGACGCGGCACCAATGTCGTCGAATTTCCCGTCAATGTCGGCGATGAACTCGTCATCCCGCTTTGCAAAGGCGGCCGAAATGTGCGCGCAAATGTCCATATCGTCAATGAAGCCTGCATCAACGATACTTGTTCATTCCATACGGTCCTGCAACAGCTGACTGCTTGTACCAAAAGCCTCAATCACCCAAACTGCCCAGGTGAAATCCGATGGAAACCACAGTTCCACGACGGACAAAGACAAGGCAAAAACTATGAACTCACCATCGATTGCATCGCGGATGGACCCCCAAAAAGTCAGGATTCACAACGCATACGCGTCCTCGTCACACGACCGAACAGCGCACCGCTCGTGGTGATGACACAAGTCATCAACGAAACAACCGGAGACATCTTCTATGTCACCCCCAACCAACCTATTAAAATCGGGGTCACCGATAAATTGCACCTCAACGTACTCGCAAACGACGAAGACGCCGACACCCTCATCTATCGCCTCAAACAACCCAACGGAGAATCCATCGTCTCAGAAAATGGCACCTTCGAACTCAAAACAGACTGGAGCATGTTCGCTACCTCGCGATTTGAACTCGAAATCTCAGATGGCATCACTTCCTTGCAAAATATACCTATCGTCCTGGAAGCACAGCAACTCCACCCTATCGAAATCCAAAATATCGGCATATGGACAGAACAAAGTGCAACAAGACAAGCCTGCGAAGGCTCAAGCGAATCTAAAATTTGTTACCTGACAAACGATAATGCCAATGAACTGGCCGTCGAACTCTGGTTTGACCCACTCCTCAAATCCGTTCAACCCTTCCTCGATTTGCACACCACCGACAGCAATCACCTCAGTATTAAACATATCAAAGACAAATCTGCCAAAAAACAAAATCAGACGCAAATCGGAGAACAGTGGGAAATCTACCTAAAAGCAACAAAACAATTGCTCGCCATTATCGAATTAACCAACATCGAACGACTCAATGCACCAGGACAATACCGATACACCTTTGTCATCATGCAAACGCCAGCAACACCAGAACTCACAAACCTCGCGGTGAACCTGACTGTCTCAGAACGCACAAAACGTATGCCGCCACTCAAAACACTGCTGATCTTTGCACGTCAAAGCACCATGCATACCCCCGTATCATTCAGCACACGCCATGTCATATTGTCAGAATCCGAATTAGAAGAACATAAAGAACAAGCACAAGCCAGCACTTGGCTGTACCCAAAAACAAGAAGCCTCTCCGAAATAGCACCAGTCCTCGGCGAAATCGCATGCCAAACACCGGAATTCGCAGACGCCTTCGAAACACCTGTCATCAACAACCTGCAAAATGCATGGCGCATTGACTTCAAACTTAAAAAAGGATGCATCCCAGGACTCAACGTCAATCTCCCTGGAAAAATGAGATTATGTGCAGCCGATATCCAATTCCCAGGAAAACATCAAAAACAATCCGAAGTCATCTGGATTATGCTCGATGCACGCTCATGCACTCCAAAAATCGAATCACTCACACTCAGCTCAACCAAAGATGAACTGGCCGATAATATCTTCAAATGGAATTTTGAAATCATCGATGCCGACGGCGATTTGCCCATCCACGGCATCTCCATCGACGGCATCCAAGACTACGCACTCGAACTCAGCGATAAAAATTCCGCACTCGGAAGCATCTATAACGGCACCCTGGCTCTCGAAACAGATTGCAGCAATGCACAATACAACCCCACACAACAAACCATCTCACTCAAAATTAAAGATAACGATAACCACGAAATCATTCGACCCTTAAATATATCACCAAACTGCCCACCACTCGTCTCTACCCCCAATAACAAACACATCTTCCATGTCACAGAAGGCGAACAGCTCGCTATTCCACTCAACCACGCACAAGACGTCAAACTCGAACTTAACAGCCGATTCGGAACCATCATCAACGACACCTTCATCTGGGATGTCTCATGCATGTACGGAAAAGGACCGCATGACATCGAAATACGAACCACTTCTGAATCACAATACGGAAAACCACTCACACTCGAAATCCATATCGACCAATGCCAACCACGATTTAACCTATATATCGACGATCAAGTGCTCCCTGCACAAACGCCCATCATCATGCATAAAGGCACTCAAAAAAGATTAAAACTCACCGCCGATCGAAAACTCGAAAATGTCACTGTCATCCCCGATACCCAAAGCCGACTCCCAAACATTCGACTGACTCAAGTTGAATCTCAAGACGGCTGGCAGTACGATATCCATTGCGACAGCTCAAAAGCATCCGATGAACTGCGCATCGAATTCCTACCCAATGCAAACAGTAATCCACCTCCCATCGATGCTATCCGAATCCCCATTCAATGTACGGACCTCTCACCATAAGGAAATCTGATGAAAAATACCCCCATATTTATCGCCGGTCACCGAGGGCTCGCGGGCTCAGCCATACTCCGAAACCTTCAATCACGAGGATACACCAACCTTATCACACGCACTCACGCCGAACTCGACTTAACTCAAGCCGCCGATGTCAACGCCTTCTTCGAACAAACACGACCCAAAATCGTCATACTCGCGGCTGCAAAAGTCGGCGGCATTAAAGCAAACTCCACCTGGCCCGCTGATTTCATCCTCCAAAATATCAGCATCCAAACCGCCGTCATCAACGCCGCACTCCAATACGATGTCGAACGCTTCCTCTTCCTCGGCTCCAGCTGCATCTATCCGCGCGAATGCCCACAACCTATCAAAGAAGAATACCTCCTCACTTCGGCACTCGAACCCACCAATGAACCCTACGCTATCGCCAAAATTGCCGGCCTCAAAATGTGCGAAGCCATCCAAAAACAATACGGCAAACGCTATCTGGCCGTCATGCCCACCAACCTCTACGGCCCCGGCGACAACTATAACCTCGTCACATCACACGTCATCCCAGCCATACTCCGAAAAATTCATCAGGCAAAAATAGACCAGGCTCCCACCGTCGAACTCTGGGGAACCGGCGCACCACGCCGTGAATTCCTGTACATCGACGATATGGCCGATGCATGCATGCACCTGCTCCTAAACACTAACGCCAACGAACTCACCAATATCGGAACCGGCACAGATATCACCATCAAAGAATTGGCTCACCTCATCGCAAAAACTGTCGATTACAAAGGACAAATCGTCTTCGATCACATCCACCCTGACGGCACTCCCCAAAAACTCCTCGATATCTCAAAACTCAAATCTTACGGCTGGACACCCAAAACATCACTCGAAGACGGTCTCAAACACACCTATCAGGACTTCCTAAACGGAAATTTCCGCGAATAAAACAACGTATGAGACAGCCTCATACAACAAACATACGCCATCTCATACCGCATCATCACTTCGGACTTTTTTAAAAAATAAAAAAGGGGGGCAATGCCCCCCTCGGCGCTTTTTGCGCGGCGTATTGAGCCCTCGGGGCGAAATAGACGCGCAACGCAAGGCGTATGACGGCCACTCAAGGCCGGCATAGCCGCGCAAATACGCACCTACCCCCCAATGCAGGGCTTCGCCCCGCAACGCCCCATCAAAATTCCCCCATATTTCCCCCTTTAATACACAATTCCTGCATTACTCACAGTCAATCGGGCCATACTCGTAATCCTGAATCTTCATCTCGCCAAACGTCAAAACACTGTTGTGCCCCGTGCCAAGTTTCTTGTGAACCTCATAAACCGCACCGCCAATTTTGGTGCCGTCGCCAGGACCCGTTTCATAACCTGCGGCTGCCACAACAGCTTTGCCCGTCACAGGATTCACCACCAAAAAACGTGTACCCGGTGTGGGTTTGCTTTTGCTCGTCCAGTACATGCAGACATAATAAGCCTCAGCCTTCCAGGGAATCGCCTTGCCCGTGCTGCCCTGACCATATTCACAGTCACCTTCACCTGCAGGACACCACTCATTGCCATAATTATCAATGCCGGTAAACTCAGCTGACTTCTTCTTGTGCTCAGCAAGCCCTTCATTAATCGTACTCGGCCACCAGCTGCTGCCGCCATTGCGCTTCTGATCCTCATCCGTCACCATGTGCGCTTCCTGTACAACCTTGCCCGTCGCAGGCATGTTGATCTGACTCGGCGAATTGATGCGGTTCATCACACCCTTCTTCAAACCGCATTTCCCCGAATCCGGCAAAAACGTGATCTTCAGGTTATAAGCACCGGCATTGGCATCCTTCGAATAAGTATCCACCACGACATAATAAACACCCGCCGCATCCGCATGATGACTCACGCCTGTGTTGCTGCGCGCAAGGCACTTGTTCGAATCTAATGCCGAAAGCAGATGAACGTCAACATCACCACTTGACGGTTCCGTCGTGCCAACAATAATCGTGCCCGGCTCATCCACCTTGAAAATATAAGCATTCTCAGGACCTGCTTCACTCACGCTCGAATCACAGCTGTAACTGCTGAACTTCTTCACGCCATTTTTGGTATTACCAGCAATCGGATTCTTGAAATCTGTCACCACAACCGGACAGCCAGACCCCGTGCATGCAGGTACCCATGCCAAAGGATTCTCTTTGCACTGGCCATTGGCACAACCATAATCACATTTCTGATCTCCACCCCACTCCATACAACCATCACTGTTATAATCTCCACAAGTCACAACAGCATTCGCCCCCGCGTTACATTGTACGGCACCCTTAGAAGTGCAAACATCAGAACAAACTGGCGGCTTGGCAATACATTCACCGTCAGAACACATCTTGTCACTGCCGCAAGATGTCACCGCAGTCCACTCTTTGCAGCCATCGCCATTCGTATCCTTGCATTCACGCCAGCCATCCGCATCCGCACAAGCTCGAGTCCCCGAACACGTGTCCGTACATGTCTCCTCTGGAGGCGCCAACTCACATCCCCCAGCTACACATATCTTCCCACTCCCACAGGCAACGCGGCTGGACCATATCGTACAATCGGAAATTTCATCCTGAATACACATGCGATAACCATCTTCACCCGCACATTCTACCGTATTCAGATCACATGTATCCGTACACGGACCAGCTTCAGCACAATCCTTACTGCCGCCATCACAACCATGATCACACGGCGTAGGTTCCGACCACTCAAGACATGTATCCTCATCAAAAAATCCGCAAGTGTAGGTCTTGCCACTCTCACACTTGGTCTCGTTTTTATCCGTACACTCATCATCACAAGACTCAATAGAAGGAGAATCTCCTCCCTCACTGTCATCCGGTGTCTCTGAATTGCCGGGCACATCCGTATCATCATCAGGCAAAACCACTAATGCACCCTCACCAGAACAGCCCGAAACAAACAAAAATGCAAACAAACAAGATAAAAAACGATGCTGCTTCATGACCCAATCTCCCTATGACAAATATTTCAGAAAGCAATCTACATCACACACTGCTCACCTTCGCAATCATACCACGACACCCATGCTTCGTAAACGAACTGAAATCTTCTGCTTTTTGCAATCCCTTGAAATAATTTAGAAAATACAATGGTTTAATCAAATGGCGGAATTGTCTTAACAAAACATTAACGCCACTCTCGTGACAAACTCACACTTTTCACACTTGGAATATTCATCATGAATAAAGAAACCAGAGAAGAAAGAATTTTATCCACTGCTCGAGAACACTTCTCAATGTGTGGCTACTACGGCGCACGCATGGATACCATCGCTTCCGAATCCAAAATTAATAAACGCATCGTCTACGAATTCTGCCACACCAAAGAAGAACTCTATATGATGGTGCTCAGTGATGTCTCCAGAAATACTGCAAAAATTTTCGATGAATGGTTCGAAACCATCTCTCAAAATACCCCAAATGCCCTCTATGCAGGCATCATTGATACACTCGAAAATAACCCCATTTTTATCAGATTATGGGCTTGGGAACGACTGGCCACCACCATTCACGGACCACGAATCCTGGAAACATGCTCCAGTGTATTTGAAAAAATCAGAACACGTATTCGAACACAAAATCCCAGCATCTCAGACGAACAATTCGAAGCCGTCGAAGCTCTCTGCCATGGCTATTTACTCACATCTGCCATGTACATGAGATGTGATCCCGAAAACGACATCGCCGAAACATCTGAAAACTCAAGCCTGGCATGCCGACGACTCGAAACAACAA